>JAGLDB010000028.1 GCA_023145935.1 Candidatus Sabulitectum sp.
TACATGCTTAAGGTCGAGATTGAGGGCATAGAGCAGTTTCAGAGTATTACTGTGGTGCATTAGAAGATTTGTTCGGGGCCGCGTTTGCAGCCCCGAATAGTGTGTCTGCTCTATGAGCTGAGTTTTTCTATTATCGTTTCGACGATCTGTTCCGGTTGAAGACCCTGCATCGTGTACAGGTCTTCAGCATCTCCGCTCATTCCGTAGTGGGTAACTCCAATTCTGGTCAGAGGGGGAGCGTTTCCAGCTTCTGAAAGAGCCAGGGCTATTCCTGCGCCGAGACCTGTTTCCGTGTCGTGATCTTCCACTGTGATTATGTGCTTGAACTGCAGCAGGCTCTTTATGAATTCCTCCGAGATTTCAGTCGGGCAGCTTACTCCCCATACAGCAGTGGAAATTCCACCAACCTCAAGGATCTGTGCTGAGAGAATGGCCTTTTCACAGGTTGGCCCCATGGCAAGAATGGCTACATCGGTACCGGTTCTGAACTCATCGGCTGTGCCGTACTTGAATTCGTAGTTCTCATCGAAGAAGACCGAACCGTCTTCTCTGGTTATGGTGCTGAGCTTTGACCGACCTATGGCTATGAAATAGTTGCCGGGGCTGGTTGCTGCATGGCGTACTGCTCTGTCTGTTTGATTGGGATCAGCCGGAACAATTGTTCTGTAGTTGGGAAGGGCGCGCAAAAGCCCTACATATTTGATGCAGTGGTGGGTTTTCCCGTCGGGTCCCACATCAAGCCCGCAGTGCGTTGCTACAACTTTCAGGTTGGTGTGATTGATGTCGTTCAGCCTGTGCTGGTTGAAAGTTTCATCAATGGCGAACACGCCGAAATCACTCCAGAATGATACCTTGTCTGCCAGGGTAGAGCAGCCTGCCATGGTTGCAGTGTGGTGCTCCATTATGCCGGTCTGAAAGAAATGGCCCGGGTACTTTGCTGCGAATTCAGCAGTTTTTACGCTTCCTGCAAGATCACAGTCAAACACCAGCGGAATATTGTCAGGGTTGGCGTCTGCCAGACTCACAAGAGCCTTGCCCCAGGCACTTCTGTTGTCGCCTTTGTGTTCTCTGCCGTAGGTAATGGAATTGCCTGCATTTTTCATCAGGTGATAGGATGGCTCTTCCCGGCAGCTTGTGGTTCTGTTCTTCAGGAAGCTCTTTCTTTCTGCGGCAAGCTCTTCTATGTTGTTTTTTATGTTGAGCTCTTTGAGAGCTTTTTCCAGCTCATCCTTCTTCAGGGCTCTGCCGTGAAAACCTGCTTTGTTCTCCATGAAAGAAACACCTTTGCCCATAACAGTTCTGGCAATAACAAGCCTTGGCTTCTTCTGCTCTTCAGGGCGCAATGTTTTGTACAGGTCGCCCAGGTTGTGGCCGTCTACTTCCGCAACATCCCACCCTGATGCTTCGAACTCGGCTCTGAGGTTAACAGGCATCACATCTGCTGTGTCGCCTGAGATCTGCAGGTGGTTAAGGTCGATGATGTAAGTGAGATTATTCAGCATGTACTTGCTGGCAAATCGTCGGGCTTCAGAGATCTGGCCCTTCTGATTCTCGCCGTCACCTGCCACTACCCATATGTGATTCTTTATTCCATTGCTTCTGCCTGCTATTCCCATGCCGATCGCAGCACTGAGACCCTGACCCAGGTTTCCGCTTGTGAGTTCAATGCCAGGGATATGCCTTTCTATGTGGCCTTCAAAATCACTGCCTGCAAGCCTGAATGAGACTACCGCTTCATGGAGATCGAAAAAGTTCAATGCTCCCAGAACGCTGTAAACAGCAGGGGAGGTGTGACCATGGCTGACAAGTATTCTGTCACGGTTCTTCATTGATGGTTCTGTTGGATTGACATTCGCCTGACTCCAGAGCATCGCGAATATTTCCAGGCTGCTCATAGAGCCACCGGGGTGGCCACTGGCGGCAAGGCTGGTCATCTTCAGGATGTTTCCTCTGGCCTGATGACAGAGGTTCTGAAGCTCCTTTTCAGTTTCTGCTGGAAGTGCTTGAGGAATGAAATTCGTTCGTGTCATTTTTATCTCAGCCTTCGTTTTTCAGTTTTGCAATTAACTTTTCCTGTACAATGGCGGCAAGTTCTTCCGTTTCTGCCAGCAGAGCATCAGCTTCCTCAGATATTCTTTTCTTGTAGTTCTGGTCTTCTATCTCTGGAAGGTTGATAAGAACATTGTAGTATGCTCCAGTGGCGCATGCTCTTGCTGCTGCCGCAGCTACACCTGCATCAGAAAGACTCGACTGCATTCCCCGTTCAACAAGAGCGAGAGCCATTTCAGCAATTTTAGGTGATTTCGCAAGAACGCTGAGGGGTACTTCTATAGCACCTTTCACCGCTGCCTGAACATCGCCCTTGGCTCTGATGGTATCCATCCACACATTGAATGCTCTGGTGTCTTCATCGATAGCATTTACCAGGAACTCTTTGATGTTCTGTGCTTCAGGTGCCAGTTCAAGCATTTCTTCCCAGCTTGATCTGAATTTTCGGTTCTTTACAGTGAGATTGGCAACCATGCTGTCCAGGCCGGCTCCAACAGCACCCATGAGTGCTGCAGCGCTGCCGCCACCGGGAGCAGGGCTGTCGATGGAGAGTTCATCACAGAATGCCCTGCAGGTCATTCCAGAGAGATTAACCGATTTGTCTGCTATTATGTATTCCACGATCTTTTTATCCGGATCGAATTCCGCAACATCACTGAGGCCCATGGATCTTATGGCAATCTCAATCAGTTCGCGTTCAGGTGCCCCAACAGACTTTGCCTGCTTGCCTATGTTAAGCAGGGCACGATTCTGCTTCTCAAGGTAGTATCTGCCTGCGTCAACCATGGAACTCAAGGGAACAAGACCCACAACTTCACTGCCTGTTACCATGAGCCCGAGCTTTTCAGCCTCTTCCTTTGTAACGTCAAAACCAATGTGAAGAGGAGTAACTGCAATGTCTGTGAGATTCATTGTAACCTGTGCTGTGTTGTACTCTTCGATGAACCAGCCGAAGGCTTTGCAGTTCTTCAGGCGACCTTCCTGAGCGATCTTTTTGCCGTTTTCATCTTTTGCGAACTTCCACTGATTTGTTCTCTGTGTTCTTCCTGTGTCACGGATGTTAAGAGCTATCTCTTTGGCCATGGAAGTGTCTGAAGTGTTAAGATTTACATTGTAGGCTATCAGGAAGTTTCTGGCGCCTATGGTGCAGACTCCTGTTCCGGCCGTTTCATCATTCCACTCATTCGGACCGAAATCAGGTTTCCATTCAGGCTTGCCCAGTTTGTTCTGAAGGGCTTCGTACTCGCCCTCGCGGATATTTGGCAGCTTTACCCATTCCGGTTTTGATGCAGCGTACTCGTAGAGATACACCGGGATATTAAGTTCATCGCCAACTCGTTTTCCGAGTTTTCTTGCAAGATCAGCACATTCTTCCATAGAGATTCCACTGACAGGAACAAATGGGCAGACATCGGTGGCGCCGTGACGGGGGTGGGAGCCGTGTTGTTTTCTCATGTCAATCAGTTTGCCGGCACTTTCGATTACATTGAATGCGGCTTGCAGCACTGCTTCAGGTTCTCCTGCTATTGTAATAACAGTTCTGTTGGTTGCGGCCCCAGGGTCTACATCCAGTACAGATGCTCCACTCACAGAAGACGCTGCTTTTACCACAGCATCGATAACTTCCTGGTTTCTACCATCTGATATGTTTGGTACACACTCGACGATGCGCTTTGCCATTTGAACACTCCTGTTTTTTTTGTATTCTTGTACAATGGAGAACCACTTAAGACAGCGCAGGTAACATAACAGTCAGGGGGACCAAGTGTACCATGGAATAGTGGAAGGTTATTACGGGAAACCATTTACCGTGAAACAGAGGAAAATACTTCTTGATGAACTTTCTTCGCTGGAAAATCCTGCATATTTTTATGCTCCGAAAGATGATCCATGGCACAGACTTCTCTGGCGTGATGGTTACCCTGACACAGAGTGGTTGTCTCTGGAAAGCTGCATGGGCGGAAGGACTTCATTCTTCTTCTCTTTAAGCCCATGGAAATTCAAAGACAACGAATGGGGTATTGCAAGAGAAAAGCTTCTTAAAGCTGCCGATTCCGGAGCTGCAGGCCTTTCCATACTCTTTGACGATGTTCCTGATAAGTCTGCAGGAAAATTGGCAGAAAGACAGCTGAATTTTGCCTTGCAGGCACTGGAAGGAGTGGATCTTCCAGTAATACTCTGCCCGTCAGTTTACTGTGGAGAATTTCTTGAGAGATTTGCTCAAGCAGAGGAATATCTTCAAGTGTGGCGGGAGCAGATCCCTGTCCGGTGGAGTTCTTTCTGGACTGGACCCATGGTTGTTTCCGAAACAATGTCTGACATGAAGCTGGCTGAGGAACTTCTTGGATCAAGGCCTGTTATCTGGGATAATATCCACGCCACAGATTACTGTCTTCGCAGGATCTACCTGGCTGGCTTGAGCGGTAGAGTTCAGAAGGAATATTCATGGTTCATAAACCCTTCAGAGATATTTCCTGCGGCTCTTCACGGGGTCATGGAACTGAAAGCAGCCCTCGGGCACAGTAGAGAATGGCCAGAAATGCTCGGGGAACACAGTCGTGGCTGGGAGCTGATGCAGGAGTTTCACTATCTGCCGTGGCGAGCAGGAGACACCGGTGGTGAGATACTGGCGAGGCTTTCCAGTGCTGTAAGCGGTAACAATATTGAAGATGCTATTGCCTGGTTGAATCAGGCAGTTCCGGAAATGAATGCTTTCATTGAATCTGTTCCCCTCATAGAAGGCGGTTGGGAATTGCTTCCAGTTGCACGGGATCTATACAGATCTTTGTCTGTAATTCGCAGAGCTCTTTTGACAGATGACCCTGCAGCTTCTCTTCATTATTTTATGCACACGAGATTGCCATATGAAAATCCTGCTGCAGCTCTCGCCGCAGAAAAACGCTGAGGAGATAGAAGTGAAGGTTATCCTTGCCGGGTACAACACCGATACAGAGAACGGGTCCGTTACTCCTGAAACCATTTCTGCTGCCTATGCCAGGATCAGTCGCGATCCAGCACCGATAAATGAGCTGAGAAGATTGTCGTCAACTGAAGTTGAGCAGGCCAGAATATCCAACAGAACAATTGTCTACAAGTACGGACACGGGTCTATTGCCGAGCACGCAGTGTTTAACTTTGACATTCTGGGAATTTCAAGGCTGGCAGCGGAGGCTGTTCAGTCATTCAGACTTGCAAGTTTTACAGAGAAGTCACAGCGATATATCCGGATCGGCGAAGACTGGATCCTTCCAGAAGAAATGAGTCCGTATTCTTCTGTGGTGGCGGATCTGTTCAAATGCTACGAAGAGATTCTGGCAGCTCTGCTGGAATCAGGTCTTTCAAAGACAGAAGCCAGAGAAGATGCCAGGTACATTCTTCCACTGGCAACAACTACGCAGATGGGTATGACAGTGAATGCCAGGGAGCTGGAACACATGATCCGGCGGATGAAGGCTCATCCGCTTCTTGAGGTCAGAGAGCTTGCAATGGCTCTTTACGAGACAGTTCTGCCGGTTGCTCCTTCTCTTATGCTTTTTATAGAACCAACGGAGATGGACAGAATTGCGCATATCCAGCCTCCTTCTGTTCCCTCCAGGGGCGAGGTAGAGCTTTTGAGTTGCGATTCCGATGAAAGAGTAGCAGAATGGCTCACAGCCATTTTCGGGGAACCGTCTTTTGAAAGAGTTTACGAGAATCTGGGAGTTCATGATGCACTGCCAAGATTCTGGGAACTGTTCCGTGCTGATTTCAGACTAACTCTTTCCGCAACTGCTTACGCACAACTAAAAAGACACAGAATGAGCACTCAGCTTGTTTCAGCATACGATTCTGCTCTTGGGGTTACGATTCCGCCAAGTATTGAAAATGCCGGGCTTGCTGACCTGTTCAAGAAGGAGACTTCAAAGGCTGCAGATGCCGCCGTTGGGCTTGGCCGGATGGCAGGTTATCTGCTTACCAATGCCCATCGTCGTCAGGTCAGACTGTGCATCAACGGCAGGGAGTTCAACCATTTCATAAGACTTCGGGACGATGCCCATGCGCAATGGGATATTAGAAGAACAGCGGCAGAAATGATCTCCAGAGTAAGGGATAAAGCCCCCTTGACAGTGAAGATGACATGTGGAAAATCCCGCTGGGAAGAGGTTACCGGAAAACCTGCTCAATAAATCTGGGTCTGCCCAGTTTGCTGCCCTGGTATGTTGGTGTAATTCTTAGTAGAACTGTACCCCTTGTGCCCATGATGTCTGTACCGAAGTGCCAGGTAAATGTATTGCTGTAGGAATGAGGATTCAGACCAAGAGCGTTTCCAGACACGGTGGCCTGCCGCCAGGTTTCACCACTGTTCAGGCTGTAATCTATTGACAGATCAATGGTTCTGCCGTCTCGGTCTCCCAGTTCGAATGCAATATCAGTAAGCCCTCTCTGCATGTCCATATCTGCTGTAGTGGCTCTGATGATTTCAGGGATGTTGGTATTTTCCAGAGTTATCGGACCAACTGATTCCGACCTTACGGAATCACCGTCAATTGCAACCAGCCTTATATCCACATCAAGCCTTGAAACCTCCGGCAGATCAACCGAACTGTTCCAGCTGAGCATTGTGTTGTACCGTGCTGGACCAAAAGGTCCTTTGCTCACAAGCCCTTCCGCCATATGCCAGCTGTCTTCAGAACCGCAGAGTCTATACTCAATATTAAGCGTGATATCATCACTTTCAACATCGGTAAGGGAGAAATTTACAGGAACAAGACCGCGAAAAACATCGTACACAGATGGAGAGGTTATTCTTGCAGTTGGCTGGGAGTTGTTGTCAAGGTGGAACGGAGCTGAAGGAACGGCAATTCCACTGTTCTGATCCGAGGGAAGAGCCTGGAATCTTACCTGGTTTACATCGAAACCTGGAAGGTCTTTATCAGATTCCCATGAGACCTCGAAATCGTACCTTCCAATGCCTGCTTCCTCTGCTTCAATCACAGTGGCAGGATACCAGCTTGCACCACCATCTATGCTGTAGTGGTAGGCAACATCCAGCATACTCTGGTCCGGATCGCTGAGCCTGACTCCAAGTACTACTCTTCCTGTTACTTCTGTTGTGGGGGCAATGATCTGCGCACTGGGAAGTCGATCGGTGTCGATGTGAAGCCCATCAATAAAGTACCACGGACCAGGGTCTGCATCTGCCGCTCGTATTCTGAGTTTGATGTCTTCCATATCAATGTGTCCAAGGTCATTTACGGCGTTCCAGGTTACCGGTTCTCCGTAAAACCAGGGCTCAATTTCTATGCTGCTGCCACTAAGGTGCATTGTTTGCCAGTTGTCTCCACCATCGGTAGAAAACTGTGCCTGGAGTTGAATAATGTCTCCTTCTCTGTCTTCCACCGCATAGCCCAGCCTGAACCTGGAGTCATCAATTTTCACAGGTGACTCCATTAGAACAACTGGAGGTCTGTTGTTATCAATGTGAAGAAGGCCTGATATGCCACTTTCTCCCGGCCCGTAGTTAGAGTATGGAGTAATTCGTAACAGGCATCTTCTCTGATCTTCACTCGGAAGATCCTGCTCGGAATTCCAGGTGACAGAGCCGGGGTTCTCAGTGTAATTACGGGTCTCTGTCCAGCTGTAACCGGCGTCAGTTGAATAACTGACAGAAATTCCTGTCCATTCCGTGCAACTGACAGTGTAGGAAATTGAAACAGGTCCACTGAACTCTCCTGAAATCTGTTCCACTTCCACAACCGGCAGGAAATCGGAACCGTAGCATCCGGAGTTGTGCTGATCGCCAAGTGGAAGTGGCCATGTGCATGTTGTTGGAAAATGTCCAGCAATGGGATATGCAGAGACAATGCCCCCTGCACCTGTCACAATGAGTTCCATTGTGCCGTCTCCATTCATGTCTCCAATAACAGGTGAGAAGGTAATGCCCCCGTGATTCTCCAATGGGTATCCATTTACTCCTCTGCCTGAAGCATCCCACGCATAAATTCTTCCATTGTGAGTGGTGGTGATCACAGAGGGACCAGCTTCAGTGTAGGAAATAATAGGCTGATTGGGTCTGGAATCAGTGTGGTTGGGCCAGCGCCATCTACCTGCCAGGGACCCATCTCCATTGAGAAGGTAGACAGTACTGTCTATGCAGGCTATTGCTATCTGTGGAAGCTGCCGTTCCAAGTCAAGAATACCTATGGCTATAGCGCCGGCTACCGGTCGTGCATCCATGTAAAACGGCCAGCCTTCCTGTTCTTCACCCAGCAGATTGTAAAGATGAACTTTACCGTCCTGGCTTGCGAAGATAATATCAGCCTGGCCATCACCGTTCACATCACCTGATACCGGTGTGGTGCCTGTGGGGTATTCGGTAAGCTTTGGCCATCCGGGAAGGCTCAGGCCGTCCATGCCGAGAACCGTAATTCTGCTGTTGTTAGTGGCGCAGATAAGACCGTCGTTAAAACCGCCTCCAAGACTTATCATAGTTGGCTGATATTGAAGCTGCGAGTTCAAATCCACAGGAAAGCCCTGAATGTTCTCTCCCCGTAAATTTAACAGATGAACCAGGCCATCGCTGGTACCGAATGATATCTCAAAGTCTCCATCGTCATCAAGATCCACAGCGGTTATGCTGGTGATCACATTGCTGCTGTTGTTCACCGGCCACCCGAATGCTTCATTCCCGCTGAAATCAACAAGGTGTATAAAACCGTCATTGTCTGCATATGCGACAAGAGTTTCGCCAGTTGAGCCAGGTACTGCAGCAGGCCTTAGCACAACGCCCACTCCGCCGGACAGGGGAAAACCGGGCAATTGACTGCCGCCTGAACTCCAGGCACCAAGCCCTGTAGTTCCCAGTGGAATAAACAGAACCTGCTCAGAGTTACTTCTGGTAATAAGCTGAGAATCCCCCCGGGGTGTTGCATCAAGATGAAGTTCCCATACGGGCAGAATGCCGGAAACAGTCAACAATATCAATGCAATGGAACTCAATGGATAGCCTCCCTGTTGATAATGCGTAACGACCTTCAGTATATCGAAAATACCTGCATAGCACCAAGAGGTCAACCATTGTTATATTTGGAGGTGTTTCGGCAGAGTACGGGAAGCTTGACTGAGCCTTGTTTGTTTGTGATATTAAGCTCGATTAGAGGGATATTAGTGTGTGGGTTATGTTCCGGCAACTATGGAGGAGTTATATGCGTTTTTCACTCTGGTTTCTACCTGTCTGTGCAGCTGCTGTATTTGCAGGTTCCCTTCCGTACGCATACGGTGGTGTAATCAACGCTCCTGATGCCTATGTTCTTGAGCATACCGAGGTTGAAGTTGGAATTGCTGCAACTGCCTTTTCCTTTGAAGATTCACTGGGAGCTGCAGACAGTGATGTCAAGCTCACAGGTTATCTGAATTTCGGTATATTGAGTTATGGCGATATCGGTGCTGCATATCTTGCAGATGGTGGGTTCGTTATTAATGCAAAAGTAGCCATTCTGAAAGAAGGAATAGCGGTTCCTGCGTTTGCCCTCGGTGTGCAGAACGGCATTGGTTCCGAGCATGTTGACTGCTTTTCCGGTCCGCCGGGAGCACCTGATTCCACAGGCAGCGTACCCGGGAGCTGGGATGTAGACGGCATGTATGACTATGCTCATGCCCAGAACTGGTCAGTTTATGGAGTGGCCTCCAAGGATATGCGTTACCTTGTCGGTCTACCGGTAACAGTAAATCTGGGTATCGGGATAGGTCGTTTTGTTGGAATTGTGGATGGTGGTGCCCTGGGTATAGGCAGTTCTATTGCAAATGGTCTGTTCGGGTCAATGGTTTGGGAACCAGGTGAGGATTTTTCTTTGGCTTTTGAAATGGACGGGCGAGACTTTAATCTTGGCATGACTTACTCCGTGGGAAAACATGTGGATCTTCATCTGGCCTGGGCTGAACTGGAGCAGACGGTCTTTGCTCCGGAAGGTCAGAATAAGCAGGATGTTATGCAGAATTCAAAAATTACTATTGCTGTTTCTTCAAGGTTTGGTCCGTTGCTGGGAGCCGGTCGGCTTGAGTTGGAGCGTGAACAACAGCGTATAGAGAGAGCCAGAACGAGGCTTGATGAGCTTGAAGCAAGGCGCAGGGCCGCAGAATCCGAGCTTCAGAGGCTTCGCGATCTTCTGGATGAGCCCAGGTAGGTTTAGAAATGGTTTCTCAAATCAGATTATTCACAATAATTCTCGCGTTTTCTGTTTTGTTCAGCTCTGCTGTTGCGCAGACCCCTGATCCTCTCACAGAAGAAAACTTAACAGAAGAGATCAGCATTGTTCTACAGAGAGCTCAGGCTGAGCTGGAGAATCTTGAGACTCAGATCATGCGGGAGGAAGAGAGGCTTGCAAGAATCGAGGCTGAGCTGATACAGCTTCGCAGGCAGCGTTCTGTTCTTTTCAGTGCTCAGTCTGCTTTTGAGCTTGGGGAAGAGCTTTATACCAGCGGTTCTATTGTCTGGGCAAGAGATGCTTTCATATCAGTAATCGAAAATTTTTCTGATTCCGAGTATTACGACGCTGCGCTTTTCCGTCTTGAGCTGATATTCTTTGAATTGCAGGACTACGAGGGAGCAGTTGATTACTTTGAGACGCTGAGAGAAGTTTCTCCCGGCTTTGAGTATGCTGATATAGCCATGATCGTCGGTGGTCTGGCCAGGTATCATATGGGTGAATTTGTTGATGCCCGCAGAACTCTGGAGCAGATTTCCGCGTCCGGTGAAAACACCTCTCTTGCCTCATATCTTATTGCGGTAACCTATGTTGCAGAGGGCAATACTCAGGCTGCTATCACAGAGCTGCATAAGGTGGTTGATCAGGCTGGCAGGAGCGAAACAGGCATTGCCGACAGGGCCAGGATCGCTATTGCGCAGATATATGTTGATCAGGGACAACTTGATCTGGCTTCGGATGAGTATCAGAAAATCTCTCCTTTCAGTGCATACTACGATGTTGCAATGCTGGGGCTTACCTGGACATACATGCGTCTTGAAGAGTATCAGAAAGCTTACAACCTTGCGGAGAGAGTTATTGAAGAGGTGCCTGGTTCTGAACTCAGCAGCGAGTTCGAGCTTGCAATGGCCAACTGTGCTCTTGGAGCACAGGACATTGATATAGCTGTATCCATGTACAGGCAGTTGATGGAAGACTATGGATCACCCACTGATTTTTACGATACATTCAGATCCGGGGAAGATGTTTCCGATCAGTATGCGTCTGAGCGGGATCGACTGGATCGTATCAGGCTTGGGCTTACTGAGCTTAAAGAAGAAGCCTATATGCAGGGTGATATGGAGCTTGTTGCGCTTATCGAAGCCGAGGAAGCTTCACTGCGAGCCCTCTTTGTGGATATTTCAGGGTTTGAAGCTTCTCTTTCAATGCCGGTTGGTATGGATACAGAGACAATGCTGCAGGAGATCAACAGGCTTATTTCTGCTTCAAGAGCCAGCGCGGAAAGGCTTGCTCTGGAAATAGTGAATACTCAGAATATTGTTGATTATGCAGGCAGTCCCGCAGACAGAGAAGAACTGCTGCAGCTTGAAGAGGAAGTTTCCAGAATTCGTTTGGCATTGCAGGATCTGGCCAGCAAAATGGATTCAGGAATGGCAGCAGATCACGACTGGATGCAGGAGACTCAGTACGGTATTGCGATTGCTACATTTATAGAGCGCGAGCTTAAGCGGGATTCACTTACCTATCTCGGTGCCTACTACAATGCCAAGATCTCTGTAAGCTACGCAGAAGGCGACAGTATCAGGGCAGAGGCTCTTAGTGAGCAGAGACGAACAGAAACTATTTCCTTGCAGACAAGAATAGATGAATCCGGAATCATATGTGCCAGTTTTTTCGAAGAGTATCTCGCTCATTACCCGGAGAGCAGATTCACTGCAGATATTTATGTGCGTCTGGCGCAGCTTTACTACGAGATAGACAAAAACAGCTACCTTGACAGAGCTGCCCTTGCAGGCGGAGACTTTATACCGGCAGATTACTCCAGAACCATCGATCTTTACCAGAAAGTGTTGAATCAGTATCCCGACAGCGAGGTCGAAGATATTGCTTTGTACTCTCTTGGGTATGCTCTTAACGAGATGGGAGATCCAATTGGAGCTGTGGCCAGCTACAGGCGACTTCTCGAAGAATTCCCAGAAAGTGCACTTGCTCCGGAGACATTTCTCCGTGCAGGAGATTTCTTCTTTGACTCCTTCGACTTTGACAGTGCTTTTGTTTTTTACAATCAGGTTCTCGACTATCCTGATGCCGGTTCCACCATCTATCAGTTTGGCATATACAAACTTGGCTGGACCGCATACCTGCTCAACGAGTACGAGCACTCAATTGCATTGTTCGGATACCTGATCAGAGACAGTCGCAGGATGGATGAATTGGGTCTTGAGCGCCGTACGGATATGGTAAGTGAGGCAATCGAGTACCTTGCTCACGATTTTATGGAGCAGAAAGCCGGCCCACCGGTACAGCTGGCTACGAATTTCCTCGATTCATTCGGTGACGACCAAGTTACAATTGATGTGTTAACCCAGATGGGTGATTTTTACATGGAGCAGGGGTTCTGGCTGGAATCTGTGGAATCATATCTGTCTCTTCTTCAAAGAGATCCGTACAGTTCTTCAGCTCCGTTCATCCACTCCAGGATAGCTGTGGCTTACGAGGGTGCCGGAGACCTGGCAAGTGCAGCCATGGCCAGAGAGCAGATTGTTGAAAAGTATGGCGTACAGAGCGAGTGGGCAAGTATGCTGGGAGACTCCAGTATTTTTGCTGAAGTGGATTCTCTCCGTGCATCTGCTCTGGAACACTCCATACAGTACCATGCTCAGCAGGTGGCAGAGGGAGAATCCGGACAGGCAGCCCAGAGTTATTCAAACCTTATAGAAAAGATTGAACTGTACCTGGTTGATTACGGTGATTCCAGGCAGGCCTACGATTTCAGGTTCCTGCTGGGTGATTCCTATTACAACACTGGCAATCTTGCAAGAGCCGGTGCTGTTTATCTGGAAGTTGTTTACGACAGTTCCTCTACGCAGCAGAGGGAGAACGCAGCAGTTAATGCTTTCAGTGCTTTCGGTCAGGCTTATGATAAACCAGGCGCTGACAGTCTTTCCCTCAGGGAAAAGATGCACGAGATCGGTATGTTTTATGCAGACACCTATCCATCCGGAGAGTATGCTGCACAGTTTTTGTATAACGATGCAGGTAGCCATTACAATGCAAATGACTATGCTGTTGCCAGAGAATCTTACCTGAGAATATTCAATGAGTTCCCAAATTCGGAATACACTGCCAGGTCAGCAAGATTCCTTGCTTCTGCCTATGAAGCGGAACAGATGTTTTCTGATGCAGAGTTGTGGTATGGAAGAGCAGCCGATGCTGCATTTATCACAGGTGAGGATCTTGGTGCTGATGTAGAGGCGCTTGCAGCAGCTGTATCCTATAGAGACGCAGAAGTGCTTGCTCAGTCGGAAGATACAGAATCACTTCTTATTGCTGCAGCCAGATATGAAGAGTCTGCTCTGTCTCATCCTGGAACAGATGTTGCCCCGGTTGCGTTGTACGATGCAGGAGAGACCTATGGAAAAGCCGGAGATATATCAAGCGCAATAAGAGTTTTCTCCCTTCTGGCTAATACATACCCGGAAACTTCACAGGCTCCGGAAGGCATGATGCGTGCAGCTTTCCTTGCCATGGAAGCAGAGCATTTCATTCTTGCGGGAGATACCTATCTTGATGCCTACATTCGTTTCCCCATGGCTGAGGGTATGAACTCCGCCTTGTACAGTGCTGCTGTTTCCTACGAAAATGGAGGGGCTGACGGGCTGGCTATAGGTGTTTACAACCGCATTATCGATGAGCAAGCCGCTTCGCCGGCTACAATGGTTATAGCCCTGGGCAAAACAGGAGACTATCTGTATGACGCATATGATTACATGGGTGCACGAGAAAAATACATGGCTTGCGTGGAGACTTACGATCTTTACAGGGAGGGTCCTGCAGTCGATGCTGCCAGAGGAGCTTTCCGTATAGGTGAGATCATCAGAATCAACTATGACGCGATGATAGTTAATCCGGAGAATGTCCAGCAGAAGGCTCAGCTTAAAGGCGAAGTCGAGAGCTGGTATGGAAAATCACTGACCTATAATGTTGATGTGTGGTTCATGGCCTCTTGTGTGAGAGCAGGCGAATTGTATGAAGACTTCGCTAATTCTGTGGCTTTCATGGATCCACCGGCAGGATTGCCTGATGAGGCAATTGATGAGTTCTATAACCAGCTGTATATTCAGTTTTACGAGCCAGAAGTTCAGAAGGCCATCAATATTTACATAACTGCTGTGGAGAAAGCTGTTTCAGCAGGGGTTCGGAATGAATGGGTGGAGAAAGCTGCAGGTAACCTCGAGTTGCTGGCTCCGGGAACGGTATCCACTCTTGGGCTTCCGGGATACGAGCTGGAGGTATTTGTACCTGAACCTGTTGATGAGGGTGCAGTTGTGGAAGGTGATATCGGGCAGGCCGGTGAGGGTTTGTCCGAGGATACCGCATCAGGAGAGGAGGTTGGTCAGTGACACGGGTTTTATGTGTTATATTGCTTGTGCT
>JAGLDB010000280.1 GCA_023145935.1 Candidatus Sabulitectum sp.
ACCTCTGGCTGCAGGTATATGCCACACGGAATGGAGTAGAACAGCGATCGGACAATGGTCCCATCCTTTCAGTATACAAGGACCACTACGCGATCTCAGGAGATCTGGTGATCAATGAGATCAACTATATGAGTTCTCCTCAGTTTAATCCTGGAAACTGGTTTGAGATCATCAACACTGATGACCAGCCCCTGTGCCTTGAGGGATGGTCTGTAAGAGACAACAACAGAACCAATCTGACCACTCTTGGTGATCTGACCATCCAGCCGGAACAGTGCCTTGTGTTCTGTTCAGACTCATTTGCTTTCATCAATGTGTTCGAGACTATTCCAGATCCATCATGGTGGTTGAATTTCAATCTTTCCGACAGTGGAGATGATCTGCTTCTGATCGATCCAGTTGGAAATACTGTAGACAGCGTATCCTATCTGCCGGAGGATCCATGGCCGTGGCAGGCAGCAGGACAAGGGCCGACTCTGGCTCTTGTAGATACTTCTCTCCCGAATCAATACCCGTCATCCTGGGAAGCAGGTCCTTTTGGAGGAACCCCATTTTCTGCTGAAAACTGGTGTTCAGACTGGCCTCGTCACGGCGCTGTCAGCTTTTCCCTCACTGGTCCTGTACCTCTTAGCGGTGACCTGTCCATACTGCTTACAGCAATAGCACCTGTTGTTGTTGAAGTTTGTCTTTATGATATCTGCGGAAGAGTTATACTAACCCCTGAGATACTGGAGCTTGAAGCTGGAGTGTCTTCATTTACCTTGAAAACCGGCACACTTCCATCAGGTGTATATTTAGTTGGCGTAAGAAATATGGGCTTCCTTCAAACGGCAAAAATCACTGTATTGGGTACTCAATGATCAGATTAGTTTTCTTTCTGCCTCTTCTGTATCTGTCTTACAATGCCCTGGGTACAACCATCACCGTGCATCCAGGCGATGATATATCAGACAGCCTGCTTACACTATCCCATGGAGATACTCTCTTCCTCACTCCCGGTGTATACATGAACAGCGAAGAACAATCGATCTTAACAGCTGGTCCCATGCAATCCGGCGTGATCATCACATCTGAACAGAACAACAGGGCGGTGCTGGACGGGCAGAATATTGAAAGAAGTATTCTAAGTCTCATTGGCCCGCACGATTCATTTGTGATTATTGAGAATCTGGTGATCACCGGTGGAAATGCAACAGGAACAAATGCTTTTAACGGTGGGGGAATATCAGCAAGTGAATCAAAAGCAATTGTAAGCAACTGTCTTGTTACAGGCAATACAGCTCTGATCGGCGGCGGAATAGGGGCTGAAGGAGGCATTCTTCAAGTACAGTACTCAACCCTGAGCAATAATGAAGCACTGGTTACAGGTGGCGGTATTGATCTTTATTCATGCAATTTTACCGGTCACATGAATAAATTCATTTCAAATACCAGCTCGGATGACGGCGGAGGGCTGAACGCATATCAGAGCATGCTTGAACTGTCAAATTCACTCTTTCAATACAATTATTCCGGAGACGATGGCGGTGCCATTACTGTTCTGCAGGGAACTTCAAACTTTTCATTCCTTACACTTAACTCAAATGAAGCCTTTGACGACGGGGGCGGGATGCGGATTCATACCACAGACTCTGTTTCTGTTGTATCCTCCATAGTAACATCCAATCTGGGAAAAGGTGGAATCAATGTGATAAGTGCAAATATCCCCTTCATTTCTCATGTGTGCTGCTGGAATAATACCTTTGCCAATTATCAAGGTATGGAAGACCCAACGGGATCAGATGGAAACATAAGCGAAGATCCTTTGTTTGCAGATTCAGATCTGAATCTGTCCCAGCTCCCGGCCGGGCAGCCAGAGAACAGCCCTGCTGTAAATGCCGGTCACGCAGCAGTGGAAAACACCTGTGTTTTCGGCTTAAGCACACGAACTGACAGCCTGCCGGACACAGCAATAGCCGATATGGGATTTCATCATTTCAACACTGAGCAAACGGGAATTCATCCTGAACTGTCAGAGAGAACTGTAACGATGATCATCACGCCTTCACCTGCCACCACCAGCGCAGGTATCACCCTTTCCCGGAACATACCCCTTCCTGTAACGATTCATGTATTTGATATTAACGGGCGCAGAATTCACACAGCAGATTCTGTGTATTTGACCAACGGGGAATGGTGGACATGGGAACCGGATGACTGTTTCTCAGGTGGACTTGTTCTGTTTATGGCCACCTGGCCAGGAGGAAACGCATCTGGAAAAGTGGTGATGCTGCCATGACGGTAATACTCGCTGTTATTCTAGGTTTTACCACACCGGTATACCCTGGCGAAAGCATTCAGGATGCTCTGGATTCTTCACTTGCAGGAGATACAGTTCTGGTCATGCCCGGCATTCATCACGGCAGCGGGGAAAATCTTATTGTAATTGAAGAAAGCCACAACGGAATAGTGCTTCTTGGAAAGAATGCTGAGCCTTCTTCAGTTGTCCTTTCAGGAGACAGTCTTTCAGAAAGTATCATATACATTGATTGCAGC
>JAGLDB010000281.1 GCA_023145935.1 Candidatus Sabulitectum sp.
AGTTCCCTGTACTTCGACATATATGTGAACCACTTCAACCTTAAGAGGAACCAGTTGATCTTCACCCCTTTCGAGGATAGATAATTCACGATCCGGATCATGTTGTAGATGCCGAAGAAAGCGGAAACAAGCCCGAGTAACAGGAAAATCTTACCCGGTTCCATGAATCTCCTTTCTGCTGAATACGCTAAAAGATAACAAGATAGCACCTGCGCGTGGAAACTGGGTTTTCCCTAAGAAATTATACTAATAAGTATATAATAGTATAGCCTGGCAGAGATGTGTCACCAGAGACTT
Source organism: Candidatus Sabulitectum sp. (assembly GCA_023145935.1). The sequence goes on from JAGLDB010000281.1 coordinate 298, forward strand.
TGCCGGATATCCCAGTGAATACTCATAATTGCGATCTGTATTATATCATTAAACATATAAACTGACGGAAATTGCTCGATCATCTCCTGGTTTGTCTGTGTGTGCTCCAATTCGTCATCTGATTCGTTACTTGTTCCGGTAATTTATTTGATAGTTATATCGTTTCTAGTATAGTTGCTGTTGGATTCGAAGAAGCTGACTTCTTTTCTCCCTGCAGATGCAGACTCCAGGAATAGACTATATGAAAAACAATATAACATCACTGGAGGCCGGGAACTTGGCATAAATATCTTGCTATAGTATATTGTTAAAGATATAAGAAACGGCCAGGAGGGTTTGGTGATGTTGAGGGAACTAACGGTGATGTTCGGGAAAAAGAAAGCTGGAACTCTCAGTAGAGATCAGGCCGGTTACTGCTTCTCTTACGAAGGGGAATACATGAGATCAGGAATCCCGATCTCTGCTTCTCTCCCGTTTCAGGGTGAAAGATTTCACTCTCAGACCCTCTTTCCATTCTTTCAGGGACTTCTGCCGGAAGGCTGGTATAACGACATTGTCTGCCGTAAACTGAAACTGGACACGGGTGACTGGTTTGGAATACTGGCTAACAGCTGCAGTGACTGCATCGGAGCCGTATGGATAAGGAAAGAATCATGAAGGCATGTCCCGGTTGCGGAAAGCCCTCAGACAGATGGCATCCAACCTGCCTCCGGAAACTGTTTGGTGTACCGCAGGTACCTGATATCTCAGGTATTTACGGAAGCAATATTGCTGAACTTGCCCTGGAATCTGCAGGAAGACTTTCGATCTCAGGTGTCCAGACCAAGCTTTCTGTAAGAGTTGAGAAAGGAAGAGTTGTTCCTACCGTAAAAAATGGAACCCACATCCTCAAGCCATCTGTTCCACAGTGGCCGGAAATGCCTCAGAACGAGAATCTGATCATGTGTCTTGCAGCTGTTGCAGGTATAGAAATTCCTCCCCATGGGGTTCTGACCAACAAAGCAGAAGAGAAATTCTACATTGTGAAAAGATTTGACCGCAGCGGTCAAGCTACCCGGATACATGTGGAGGACTTTTGTCAGGCAGGGGATATTCCAAGGGACATGAAGTACAGAAGATCTGCGGAGTTCTGCGGGAAGCTTATTAACAGGATCGCCTCTTTCCCAAGGGTCGAGGTTCAGAAGTTCTTCAGGCTCATCCTCTTCAATTTTCTTGTGGGGAATGGAGATGCGCACTTGAAGAACTACAGTTTTATATACAGCAAACAGAGAACAGCTCTCTCTCCGGCTTATGATCTTGTTGCATCCTCTCTTCTTATTCCCACAGAGACCCAGTCTGCTATTCCCATAAACGGCAAGGATAACAGACTCAGACTGAAAGACTTCAAGACGCTGGGAGAGAACATGAAGATCCCTTCAGATATAGTTTTGAAAAGCGTTCAGCATTTGTTGAAAAGCGTTCCTGATCTTATGGGTTTGATAGAGATTGCGGAGTTCAGCAGTAACATGAAAAGTGCCCTTGCAGAACTCATTGATAAAAGATCATCCACCCTTGGTGGAGGAGGAGCATGAACAACAGAGTAAATGATCTTTCTTCAACTGTGAAGCAGTTGAGGAAAGAAGCAGGCATTACCCAGAAGCAACTGGCAGAGTATTCCGGTGTGGGGCTTGCTCTGGTGAGGAAGATCGAACAGGGTGGTATCACAATGAGGGTTGATAAAGTTAACCGCGTCCTTGCGCTTTTCGATTACGCGCTGGTTGCTTTGCCTGCAGTAGATAATAGCTGACAGATTCTTTGCAGATCAAAGATGTGAAGCTATGAAAAAAATATCATCCGGTTCCTGGTTCTTGGTTCCTGTTTCCGGACCATGCAGGACACAGGAGTGAACTTCGAACTTCGGGGTATCAGTTTTGCTGATGATCTGCCGAATTAAGCAAACAGAAGGGTGAAAAGATGAAAACAACATTGGTATTGTTAGTCTCGGTAGTTCTGGCAGTTTTTCTGTTCTCCTGCGGTAACAGCAGTACAGATCCGTCTCCAGACAGTGGTCTTCACGGATGGGCAGTTGGAGGGATCTTTGACGGCTATGCAACCATCCTCCACACCGGTGACGGAGGGAACTGGGGCAGGCAGGGTACGCCTGCTACAGTGCCTGAAGCAGAACTGACCTCCGTATCAGTTGTGGACAGCAACACAGTCTGGGCTGCCGGTGGCGCTTATGAAGGTTTTGGAGTGGTA
>JAGLDB010000282.1 GCA_023145935.1 Candidatus Sabulitectum sp.
GCGGGAAGCGCATGGAGCGCGTCACCAAGGTCGATAACAACCCGCATAGGATCAGTAAGCAAAAACTTCTCGTAACTAATGGGACCATCGGTAACAATGGTCACCTGGGTACGGTCGCCGCTAGGCACCACCGAGATATCCGTTACCCGGTAAGCCATAACCGGCACAGCCAGTACCAGCAGGATCAAAGCGATCATACGCATTACAGACCACCTTCTTCATGGAGTCGCATGGAGAAAATCGTTGGTATCAATGTGGTACCTCCGACAGCATCCTCCGAGCCGACAGTAACTTCTTGAACTACAATTACTTCATTACCTGTTATCTCTGCAATGTGAGTGTTGTTGAGAAGCACAGTGCCTTCAGTCAGCACATAAGCAACTCCGTTAGCATCTTCTACCATTGCCTGATCTCCACCTGTTGGATCAAGGACGATACCAACCAGGTGAAGTTCCTCTATTGTCAGATCCGCAAGAGATCTTCTCAGATCCCTGCTTGTAAGTGGAAATTCACTGAATGGATCAGGTCTGCTTGACACTGATTCGTATATTCTGAAAACGCCTCCCATGGACATATCAGTAGTACCGATTCCAGAGCCGCTACCTGAGCCACCGCCAGTTTGTCCGGCCATTCTATACCTTATCATCTGAACATCCGCCTCGGGAAGCCTGGTCTCCACTGAGCCGATCTCTGCCCATACACTTATTCTGCCGGTAGAGATGGCCCAGATAGTACCGTCATCAAGTTGACAGGTTTTTTCCGGTGTCTGCGAAAGACCTGCAGTAACAAGATCTTCGCTCTCCAGGGTACATATCCCCATATCTGTATAAAGATGATCTTCGCCGGTGAAAGTACCACTGTAAAGTGGTTCCCAGCTGTCATCACCGTTCAGCCGATATAAAGACGACCCGTTCTGGGCAAAAAGCTGCCCTTCTGCCATCATCAGACAAACAGCGCTGTCCGGTAGACTTACATCTGTAAGAAGACTTTCAGTAACATCGAACCTGCTTGCAGTTCCGTCCGTGTTTATCCAGACAAGAACATTCTGATCGCTACTGAAACTTCCGACTGCTGTCTTTTCAGACGATTCAACAATCTGCACTAGTTCCGCAGCAGAGCCATCGGTAATGGCAACCGACCCATCATTGAAAAGAACAGCTACCTCTTCTTCCACGTAACACAGCCCCTCCGGTACTGTCCCTTCAGAAAAAATGATCTCAGTTACCAGATCATCTTCAAGAATGATCAGACCACCACTGGTAAGAACTGCCGCTCCGTTTTCTGACGCGGAAATTGCAAAAGCCCTGCTGGTTTCCATCAGAGGCTCATCGGTTTCCACAGAGGACCACTCCCTGCGTGTAGAATTCCATCGCATAACAAAACCCTGTTCTGTAAGGATCCAGATGTTATCTCCGCGGGCATCCATTGCCACCGCTTCAGATGGGAGCACCACATCCAGCCATCCTGCCACAGGTTCCTGCTCCGCTATTTCAAGAGTTGTTTCACCTGGATCAACAGAACTCTGTTCAATCTGTTCTTTCCCGCACCCCGCCACAAGCAGGAAGATAGAAACGGTGAGTGCAACTGATTTGAACACTTTGAGATCTCTGTGCATTTTTTGTTCCTCCTTCCTTCTGTTATGGCTGTATGTAAGCCGAGAAAGTAAATGTACTCTCTATATTGTCAAATTTTCCCTCAGCAGCCTTCAACTGATGAACCTGCAGATTTGTTACAGAACTCATCATTGGCTGCTGTGTCAACTGATCGAAAAACACCCCAAGTCTGTGAAACCGTCCTGTGAGTGTGATCTGCCAGTCATAAACCTGGAAGTCGCTGTCTGCAACCGGTTGCATTGGAACAAGAGATACGATCTGAAGACCGCTTCTGGCAGAATAATCTGTCAGCATCTGAAAAATTTCCTCCTGGTCGTACTCCCTGGGAAGAAACCTGTCCAGCTCCTCAAGCTCCTGATTGTACATCTCTATCCTCTGGCCGATCATAGCCAGATCATCAGTAGTCTGCGCCTGGAGCTGTCTTAACTCCAGTTCCTTCATCTCCAGGGTCTGTTCCCTGTCTGCTATCTCCGCCGTAGCTGAAGAAGCAAAGAAGTTGAAGTAACTGAAAATGAGAGCTCCCAGAAGGATGATCCCTATGATGAACCTGAGAATACGAGGATCTCGAATATCAAATGCCAATGTCTTCCCTCCTTCCAGCTTTCGGCTGAGCCGATAAATTGATTCTCATTATTGCGTACCTCCAGATCCCTCGCCAAAGGCAGTCAGGTCAATTGGCCAGACTGTAAGAGTGTCTCCGGGGGTAAGAATAAAGCCAGGATCGATATCTTTGTAAACATAAGAATCCGTTCCATAATAAGCCGTCAGACCCACTGTAGCAGTGGCGGGCATCGTATAGCCTGTGCCTGCCTCCCCGTCGGGAAGAGACGGATAGAACTGGATCTCCATAAAGAAAACCCCAGCTATATTTGTGAAGGCAATCTGGGGTCTCACTGCGGAACTGTCCGGTGACACTA
>JAGLDB010000283.1 GCA_023145935.1 Candidatus Sabulitectum sp.
GGAGCCACAACCCTGCAGGGCTCAGAAGACATGGCGGTCTTCTGTGGATTCTCATCATTCTGCTGCGGTTTTGATCCATACGCCAGTTCAGCCATCATCGACGGATTCCCCACGGGAATGCGAGATGGAGCCTGGGCTGCCCCTTCAGTTTGTGACCTGAATGCCGATGGTGTTGCAGAAATTCTCTATATCGATTATTCCGGTCTGGCTACTTTGTTCAACTGGCAGCAGGGCAGCTACTTGTCTGAAGGCTGGCACATGTACCAGGACAACCCGCATCGCAGTGGTTACTACAACACCACCACAGAAGAGGTTCTAGACATTTCCATATCAGACCCACCATCACATTCAGCGTTCGATACCCCAAACAACCAGTTAATTACCGTTGGAATTGAAGTCTCCGGTTCCGGTTCTGCACCTGACTGTTTTCAAACCTCTGGATCTGTTAATTATGAGATCCCGTTGGATAGTTCACTTCAGGCACTTCCAGGAGCAGGAACAAGTGCCACAGCTGGAACAACAGAATCCGTACACCGGAATAGATCAATCACAGCCTGCTACAACCAGAGAACATTCCAGGTAGCCGTTTTCTCAAATGGCAGGCTTCTAGGCACAACTGCAGTCGTCCTGGCAGATGGTGTATACACAGTGGAGATCCCACTTGCCACAAGAATTCATCAGGCAGGTGAGCTGATAATTGTTGTTGATCCATTCAACGAGTATCAAGAATCGAATGAGGCAAACAATATCGCCTCAGTGGAAGAAGTGCTTGTTCAAGGAACAGAATTACAAATAGTAATCCCAACCCCTGCAAGTTCTATTCAGATCACAGTTCAGCTCCCGGAGCCTAGCCCCCTGGGGCTGAACATCACGGTTTACTCAATTGACGGAAGGCTGGTTATCAACCACCACACACAAAGCCTTCAGACTGGAACCACGAATCTGCAGTTGAACCAGGAATCACTGCAGGCTCTTCCTGCAGGAATGTACAGTGTGTGTATTCAAGGATCGGATCTTGAGATAAGGCAAAAGATAATCATCCTTAATCACTGAAACAGCCTCAAGTCTCAGCCGAAAAAACTACAAGACCCTGTTTGCAGAGATAACCTCACGGAGATATTCTGAACTCAGTTTTGGCGTTCTCTTCAAGGTTTCAAAATCAACATGTACAATTCCGAATCGATATGTGTATCCGTCAGCCCATTCGAAGTTGTCAAGCAGGCTCCAACAGAAATAACCCAAAATGGGTATTCCCTCTTCGGTGGCTCTCTGGGCCTGATGCAGATGGTTTCTCAAATAGAAGATCCTGTCGGTGTCATTCACCTCACCGGACTCATCAACAATATCATCGCATGCACATCCATTCTCTGTAAGGTATATGGCCTTAACTCCCCATATCTCCGAGAGAAAGCGAGGTGCCCAATAAGTGATCTCGGGTGATACTTTTATCCAGGGAGCATGCATATGAGGATAAGATGCGGGATGTTCAAGGAGCCTGTAACCCCGTTCCGACCCTGTGTCCGCCACCACATGGCGAGCCAGATAAAGATTGATTCCTACGAAATCCACAGGCGACCCAATGATCTTCATATCGGCATCGCTGAAGTCAGGAGCATCAGCTCCCTGTTCTTCCAGGTAGAAGTCAGGGTAGTTGCCTTCAAGAACAGTTGTAAGGAAATGTGCATTCTTTTCTCTGAAGGCGGTTCTTGCAGCTGTTATGTTTTCTTCAGTTGCAATGGCCGGAACACAGATTACCGGATTTTCCGCAAAACCCACTTCTGCATCAGGTGCTGCATCCCTAATGGCTTGAACACCAAGTCCATGGGCCAGAAGTGCATTGTGCCTTACTTGATTGCGACCTTTGAAGTTCAGGGTCACTCCAGGGGCAAAAACCTGTCCCGGTGAGCAGTACCCTGCGTCTGTAAAACAGACAAATTCATTTATGGTCATGAAATTCTTCACAACATCGCCGAATTCTGAAGCGATCAACCTGCAGTAATCACCGAAATACCGGGATGTTTCCCGGGATCGCCATCCTCCAAGATCATCCTCCAGGGCCTGTGGCAGATCCCAGTGAAAAAGCGTAACCCAGGGTTGTATGTCAGCTTCAAGCAGCCCGTTTATCAGCCGTCGGTAGTAGTCCAGACCCTTTGCATTAACAGCTCCCCTGCCGGATGGCATGACCCTGGACCATGATATGGAGAACCTGTATGCCTGAAGCCCCATTTCCTTCATAAGAGCTATGTCATTGCGGTAAAGGTTGTACTGGTCGCAGGCCACATCGCCTGTATGCCCCAGCTTCACTCTGCCCGGTGTATGCGAGAAGGTATCCCAGACGGAAGGACCTCTGCCATCCTGCTTCGCTCCACCCTCCACCTGATACGATGCTGTAGCAGCTCCAAAAAGAAACCCTTCCGGAAAGGACCTGTTCATAACAACTCCTGTCATTCTCTATAAACATTACTGAATTATGTGTGATACCAGAATAATATATCCGAATCTGAAAGAAGCTCTTC
>JAGLDB010000284.1 GCA_023145935.1 Candidatus Sabulitectum sp.
GTGCTGAGCATTTCAACCATTTGAACATTCCTGCGATACAAAATTGTTAAATATTGGATTCTCCTCCTGCACAACTGAGACATTTAACTCTTCATTCATGCTCCTCACTCTGGAACATCACCTTCCACAACGGTAAAAATACCAGAAAAGCAGAAGTAAACCCATTGGAGGCAAACGGGGTTGACACAACTGTACTACTGTACTATTACTGTGGTACAATTATTAAGAGGAGGGAAAATGCTCAAAATCGATGCCGGCTCAGCAGTCCCTGTGTACGAGCAGCTAAAAAGGCAGATCAAACTGGGGATAGTTTCAGGTAAATATCCCTCCGGTTACAAAATGCCTTCGATCAGACAACTCGCTTCACAGTTGAAAATAAACCCCAACACCATTGCCAAGGTTTATCGCCAGCTGGAAACAGAAAAATTCATCGCGTCAAAGACAGGCTCCGGGTTCTTTGTGAAAATGGAGAAGGAACAAATGGGAAGCACAAGAAAAATACTCCTGGCTGAACTGGCCGATGAATTCATATCCAAGGCGATTGAACTTGGTTTTACCCCTGACGAACTTATCAAAACCCTGTCTGAGAAACTCGAGAGGAAATCAAGCAATGATAAAACTGAATAACATCACATGCGGCTACGATAAAACTCCGGTTCAGTCTGACATTTCCTTTGATATCAACCATGGTGATGTGGTGATGATCACAGGCCCCAACGGCGTTGGTAAATCAACTCTGCTCAAGGTTCTTGCAAACATCCTTTACCCCACAAGCGGTTCAATAGACTATGGCTGGCCAGACACTAAAGACCCCAGACAGTTCATAGGCTATCTGCCGGACAGTCTCAGCATCTACAAATCCATGAAGGTAAAGGATCTGGCAGAATTACACTGGAACGCATTCGGTGTAAAACCAGACCCTCTCCCCCTGCTTAAGGAAGCATCCATAGACTGGAATTCAAGGATCAGCGATCTCTCTGTGGGTCAGAAGGCCATTTTCCACCTTTCACTTATTCTTTCCACAAACCCGAAACTCATTCTAATCGACGAGATCCTTCATACCGTTGACCCGCATCTGCGCAACTTGGCACTGGAAACACTTATAAAAACAATGGCAGACAGAAACCCCACAGTGGTAATGGTAAACCTGAACTACAATGAAGTGGAGCACATGGTGAACCGTGTGATCTTCCTCACTAGAACTGGAATACTTCTTAATGAAACTACTGAATACCTTCTGGAAAACGCCAGACTGGTCATTGCAGACAAAACTCCTGAAAATGTAAGAGTGCTTGCAACCAGAGTTCACGCAGGCAGAACCGAACACCTTGTTGTTTCAAAAGAGGGTGAACAGTTGAAGCTCTCTCACATACTCACACTGCTTATGGGCAGCACCTACCAGAAGAAAAAGTAGAAGGGGTACATAATGTGGAAAAAAGAAATCACAGACACCCTGAAGCAAACTGCTCTGGTGCTGAGCTTCCTGCTGCTGATGCCACTTATTTTCGGCATCAATCAGTTTAGATTCGGCGGTGAATCTCTCTCCTTTTCATGGTACATAGACTGGGGAATGAGTTTTCTTCTTCCAATCCTAATGCTCTACCTCTCTTACATGATGTTTGCTTCAGAAGACTCAGACGGGGCAATTGAATACCTGAAGAGTCTCCCTGTAAACAAATGGAAACTGCTTGCTATCAAAATTCTTCCAAGATTCGCTGTAATTGTGGTCATAGCCTTTGTGTACCATAGCATTTTCATGAGTGATTTTGTGCATTCGGGAAGATTCTTCTACTTTTATTACAGTCCTGGATCACTGTCACTTCTTAAATCATTAACTCTGATCATTACACCACTGTTCTTCGGTTTAATGCTTGGGATATCCAGCAGAAGCAATGTGTTTCTGGCTTTGGCTTTTCTGTTAACCATATCGTACTTTGTTTTTGCAGGATACAATTTCATGAGTTTGCTGAGTCGCCACTTTTACCGTTTATGGTGGTCAGTATTCCACAACACCATACCCAACTTCTTTGTGCTGGATTCCGTTTTGCGGGTATTCCTTCCAACATTACTGCCTGTGCTTGTTCTTGTTCCTGTTTTCAAATCATGGGATGTCTCTTCCGGAAAGATCAGAAGTCAGATAATGCTGAAGCGAATGGCAGTGCCAATAGCACTGATCATCGCTCTGTTCGCTTTCGATCATCTCCATGTGTTTTAGGAAGGAGAGGTAATGTTAAAAAAAGAAATAATGGATACCCTGAAACAAACCGGGCTGGTTCTGAGTTTCCTGCTGATCATTCCCCTGGTATACGGTGTAAATCAATTTAGACTGGAAGAGAACATGACCTTCTTTGTTTACACATTATGGGGGCTGACTTTCATTCTTCCACTACTGAGTTTCTTTCTCGCTTACACAATGTTTGCATCGGATGATCACGAAGGTGCAGCAGAATACCTAAAGTCATTGCCGCTTTTAAAATGGAAATTGCTTGCAGTAAAA
>JAGLDB010000285.1 GCA_023145935.1 Candidatus Sabulitectum sp.
CATCATCCACAAGCATGATGTTGAAGCAGCAGTAGAACTTCTTGTTGAATTCCTGAACAAGGCTCACCTGTTCAGCCTCTAAAAATACAGGCAGAAGAGAAAAGGGTCGCACTTGCGACCCTTTTCGTGTATATACGCAAAAGAGCGCAGTAAAATAACCATCCTAGACAAGCATTAGTTTAATGCTAAATTGGAGAATAACCATGCCGTTGTTATTTGATGTTCAACCATACAGATTCTTAAATCATACTCAAGGAGATGTAATGGTTAATAACAACAGAGTTCTCGCAGAGTTAAATGAGTGCATCAAGCGTGGAAATTACCTTAAGGCAATTGAACTTGCAAACAGGAGTATAGCAAAGAATGACGATCCTCTTCTAAGGAAACCTCTTGCTCTTGCCCTGTCAAGAATGGGGCATACTGATGAGGCCCTCGAAGCTCTGAAGCCTCTCATGAAAGAAGCTGACTCTGAGACCAATGGTCTTGTTGGCGGAATTCTTAAACACAACTGGCTTACCACAGGAAAGATTGAATTTTTAGAAGACTCATACCAGTTCTACCTTAAAGCTTTCAGAGAGGGAAAAGACTACTGGACAGGCATCAACGCCGCCACTCTTGCCAGAGTAATGGACAGAGATGTTTCACAGTCCCTTGCTGAAGAAGTGCTTAACATATGCTGGGCTGAATACGAAAGGCTGGGAACAAGAAGTTCTTTCTGGTTGCTTGTTTCCATAGCAGAGGCTCATCTGGTTAAGGGAGATGTTGCAACAGCAGTGAAGTGGTACAAACTGGTCATGCCTATGGCATACAAATCTGTGGGGCAGATCAAAACAGTAAGAAGAAACGCAAGAATGCTAGGTGAAAAGCTTGGAGATGAAGCTCTTGCACAGTCAATGGATGCAATCTGCCCTCCCAGAGTGGCCTTTTTCGCCGGCCACAGAATTGACCGAAAAGGAATGTCACCCCGATTCCCCCAGAAAGAATCTGAAGCGGTAAAGAAAAAACTGCGCGCTACACTGGGCAAATTAAGAATAAGCGTTGGTGTAGCCTCGCTGGCGGATGGCGCAGACATTCTCTTTCACGAGTGTCTTATTGAAGCCGGCAGGCAGTGCAGGGTGATTCTTCCATCACCAGTGGAGGATTTCAGAAAAAGACTTGAAGCAGATGATCCGGGAGGCTGGGTAGAAAGATTCGATAAGATCCTTGAAGCAGCTTCCACTGTAGAGATCGTATCCAACTCTGTTTTCACGCAGGACTGGGGGATTGTTTACGAACTGGCCACCGACTACATGATCGGGTATGCAATCAATCTTGCCAGGGAATATGACGGAGAGATCATTCCTCTGGTGGTCTGGGACAAAAAGATGCATAGCAAACGCGGTGGCACATACTTTGCAGTTAAGAAACTGCGTTCTCTGGGTTACGAACCTGAAATCATAACAGTGTTTCCCAATTCTTCCACAAGGGAATCCGACAGAGCAATAAGCAAAGCACAAAAAACAAGGAAGACGGGTTATGTGCCCACAAAGAATGCTTTCGTTGTTGTTGGTGTAGCAAAAGAGATAAGAAACGATGATGATATAGCAGAGAAGCTGTCCCAGTACATAAAGACTGTCTCTGAATTTACCTCATTGAAGGATGCTTTTCCAATAAAGAGAAGCTTGAGTTGTAAGGAAATTTGTCTTTCATTCACAGATGTAATTTATGCAGGGCAATTCATACAGAATTTCAGAGAAAAGCATCCGCAAAGCTCTGTTTCCGCTCATGTTGGCTTGAGTGTTCGTTTTAACATTTCCCTCTCCAGAGCTGGAGATTATTACAGCCCTGCTCTGATTGACGCGATCAGCCTTGTTCGCGAGCTTTCTGCAGGTCAGACCTTCTGCACAGTTACTTTCCGATCCCTTGCCGCTCTTGAAGAGAAAGATCCTTTCCAATATCTGTACAGGGGCAGGTTATCCATTGAGGGTAGGGACTTGAACATTTTTGAGATGAACCTATAGTCAGTAGAAAAAATAGATACACAGTAGCTCTCGGTTGTAGCACATATTACTAACTTATGCATATTGATTGGTGTGGTTGATTGTACAAATTGAATTTGTATGAACTTGCACAGATTTGTCACTTGATTTCTGAAAGGTTTTAGATGATTTGTAGAAAGGCAAAACACAATGAGACTTGCTATGGAGGGAGGTTGTTCATAAGCCACTCTTCCAAAGATGAAGATATTGCTGCCGGTATCGTACAGCATCTTGTAAGCCTTGGTGTTCCATGCTGGATCGCCCCCCGGGATATTCCTCCCGGTGAAGACTGGGCCGAATCTGTGCTGCAGGCAATTGACAGCGCTCTGTGTCTGCTTCTTGTTGCCACAGTTTCATCGTTCTCGTCAGGCCAGGTACGGCGGGAGATCGAGCGTGCAGCAGATAAGGGTATACCGATTATAGCTGTTGTGTTCGATGGTGCTGCGATTCCTGACTGGTTAAAGTATCA
>JAGLDB010000286.1 GCA_023145935.1 Candidatus Sabulitectum sp.
TATCTACCTGAAGAGTTCTGGAAGTGATCAATGTATTGAAGCCTGGCTGATTCTATGGAGTCGCCAAGACGCCCGTGTCCTCGGGAGTAGATGGCTTCAAGTATACCTTTGCCATAGTGCGCGTAAGAACTCATAAACGAAGATTGTGAGCCGCAAAATACTCCTGCCACAGGCACATCAGTATGTTTTAGAAGTTTTTCCGCAATACAGTCTGTTCCGAAATCGTAATGCACTGGTGGAGTTAAAGCTCCTTCATAGAAGCAGAGTTCAGGCCAGCATACAGGGTCATCATGCTCTGACTGTGTGTGATTGTAGTTACCTGATGAACAGCAAAGAAGAAGCATGAACGGCGGAGAGTGATATTGTGAGGCAGTGAGATTCTGCTCAATCTGGTAGTTATTGAATGTGCTGTCGCGAGCTCCCTTGGTGAAATCGTCATCTTCTATATACTTGGGCCACCATTCAAGACCGGCACTGAATAAATGAGTTGAACCGTGGTCTGTGTAGAATGCCACACCTGCTCCCCTGCCCAGTTCTGTAAGGCAATGACTGACCCATTCTCTGCTCTTCATTAAACTCAGATCATCGTATGTGAAATCTCTTCCATCACCGCAGTACCAGGTGGTGTAGTCATATCCAAGCCAGTCCGAGAACCCCCCTGTCCATAATCTTCCAGGGGTATTGCTATAGCCGTAATGCTGCAGGGCAGTGTCTCCAAAATCACTGCCTGCTCCTGCCAGGCGGAGAATTCTTCTGCGATAGTTAACAAGAGGAGCCTGCTGAATTGGATCTTCGAGATCAATCAGGTTGTAAATCAATGCGCTGAGAGTATCAGGCTGCAATGCTCCCCCGTTTTTCACGGAAAGCCTGCCCACCATCATATCCGGGAAGTCGCTGTTGATAGAACGCTCACCGTTAAAATAGGTATACCATTCATCGTTGCCAATTTCAAATTGCATTGGTGGACTGTCAGCGGGATACAAGCCATCGTATTCATGGGTAGGAAGAAACCATGGTTCATTGCGGTAGGCAATATCTTCATGATCACCTATCAGAAGCAGGTAAGATGGCTTTTTGCCTGATGTCTGGGTCCAGTTTTCCCACATATGTTCAGTGAAGTTCCTTATGACAGTTGCAGTAAGGTAAGGGGAACCGCTGGCGAAGTCATCCATGATATCATCTGTTGTTACAAGGGCAACATCAAAATCATTGAGACTTACCCTGTGCTCTGCAAGATCATCAATTGCATCGCTGCACTGGGTGTACAGACCTGAAGCACAGATGATTACATAATCAGGCATCCGGGAAGGACCGTTCTCGGGGTCAACCTGGCCGAAGTATGTTGGATTGGATACTATTGACTGTGTAACCCGGTGATAACCAGCAATGGGTGAATCATCGATCAACCTCTGGAAAGCACCAAGTCCGGTGGTGTTCCAGACTGCTTGTGCACTGTCAAAATGAACAGAAACATTTATAGATGAGACTGTGGTAAGAGTACTATCTGATGCCCTGTATCTTGCAGGAAACAGTTGAACCTTAAGCAGCCTCTGACCGCAAATTCTTGTCTCTCCGATTATTCTTACAGGCTCGGATGGCCAGAAGTGATCTGAAATGTAAGCTGTGGAATCCTGTACAAAAGAATCAACCACAGCAGGAGTGAACTCAGTTGACAGAATATGTGCCGGTGCCGGATACACCGGATCAATTTGAATTTCACGCAAGCCTGCATAGGAAAACTCTAGCTTGGGTGTAACACTGTCAGGAATTGCCACAAGACAGGTTATCATGGGCAGCTCAGGATATCCAATGCTGTCTGTTACAGGAGAATCTGTGAATCTGATGAAATCAAGATTGTCATATTCTGCTGACTCCCACAAAAGTGGAGTTTGCGCAATGAGAACAACTCTGGAACTGTCAGATACTGTTGTTCGAATCAGTGGAGTATCAGCAGTTACAGGAGCAGAAAGCAAAATAAGAGCAGAGATTAAAAGAGAATAACATGATTTCATAGTAATCCCTCCTTATCAGCATGAGTATAACATACCAATTATTTGTGAATATGGCATGGAGAAGGGGGCTGTGTCAATAGTACGCAAATTGGCGATAGACTTTTTGAATTCCGATGCAGCCTGCTCTTTCAGAAAACTTAAACAAGATAAGTTCCATCACAGGATCCTAAGAGAAGAAATAGAATGAGTTAAATTGAGAACCATTCAATATCCCGGGAAAGAAAAAGAAACCGATAGGCCGTAAGCTCTTACATCTCTTTGAAATATGCGAGTTAGATGATGTAAAGTACCACAAGCGAATCAATTCGTGTTCTCTTGACAATAACAAACTTCTTTTGGATACTATTTAAAATATTTCTACTTGTGGAGGGGTGAACAGTATATAAATGAGGATTATCTCACATAAAATATTCGCATTGTTTGTTTTTCTTCTTTTCGGTCTGTTGGCGTCTCACCTGTTTGT
>JAGLDB010000287.1 GCA_023145935.1 Candidatus Sabulitectum sp.
GTCTATTCGGAAATACTTAACAGCAGAACCCTTATCGATCAGGTTATTTTAAGTACCGGATACTTAGACAGTCTAAATCTGGCCGAAAGGTATGAGGAAGACCCTCACCTGGCCATGTTTCTGGCCAGAAAATCTTTTAAGAAAAATTATACTGCGGCAGTTACTTCTTCCGGCTTTATTGAAATAACAGTTACTTCTGGAAAGCCTCTCTATTCTGTGGAGCTGTCCGAAAAGATCGTTTTTCTTCTTGACAGCATAAACACCAGCATTACCCTTGCCCGCTTCACTGAAAGCAGGGAGAACACAGAAAATCAACTTGCCATTGCACAAACCGGTCTTGAGAACACCATTGCTGCCATGCTGAGGTTCGAAGAAGAATACGGCACTATAATGCCCAACGAAGAAGTAGTTCAGGTAATGTCTGTGCTTGCTGATATGAAGGGCAGATACATTGAAACAACCCTGATGGCCAGCGCTGTAAGAAACGGTATAAGATCGGGAACAACATCTCAGCTTCTAGAGCTTGATGCAACTGCATCAGCACTGAGACAAGCCATTCAAGTCATTGAGAGCGGCTCGACAACCGGCGGTGTGGACATGGGAATCGGCCTGAGCAACCTGCCCCCGGCAATGATTCAGTATGCCATGCTTCAAACCGATTTTGAGATGCAATTGATGATGTCTTCTGCCCTGGAACTTCAGGTTGAACAGGCCATAATTCAGGAAGCAACCATTGCAAGCTCTTTAAGGATTCTTGATCCTCCACGACACCCCGGATGGAAGAGCAAGCCAAAGAGACTCTACATCTGGATAGAATTATTCATTGTTACAATGTTGATTCTAGTTATCTTCCTGTATTCCAGGGAAAGATGGCATCAGCTTCATCAGGAGAATCCCGAGACCTGGGAGAAATGGAACAGTCTGAAACAGGAAATCCGTAACGATTTTAGAAGGAATAAACGGAAGTAACCCGGTTTTACCGAATTATTTCCATTCCCATTCTTTCTGCCAGAACAGGTGGAAGCTTTATGCTTCCATCTTTCTGTTGACCATTTTCCACCAGAGATATGATAAGCCTCGGCAGAGCAAGTCCGGAACCGTTCAGGGTGTGTATAAACTGCGGCTTTCCTCCACCATGGGGTCTGAAACGCATATTACCACGCCTGGCCTGGAAATCCCGGAAATTGGATATGGATGAAACCTCAAGCCATTTTTCCTGTCCTGCTGACCATATCTCTATGTCGTAGCATTTTGCCGCTGCAAAACTCAGATCACCGGAGGCAAGAAGCAAGATCCTGTAAGGTATTCCCAGCAGCTCCAGCATCCCGGCTGCGTGATCAAGAAGCTCCTGATGCGCCTGGTCGGATCTTTCCGGATACTCCAGACGAACCATTTCCACTTTCTCAAACTGGTGCACCCTATTGAGGCCTCTGTTGTCTTTGCCGTAGCTGCCAGCTTCCCTTCTGAAACAAGGAGTGTAACCGCAGAGTCTTACCGGCAGATCCGCTTCTTCCAACAGCTGATCCCTGTAAAGATTTGTGATGGGGACTTCACCTGTAGGTATAAGATAGAGATTGTCCCGACCGATCTTATACATGTCGTCTTCCATTTTGGGAAGTTGTGCTGTAGCGGTCATAGATTCTGCTTTTGCCACAAATGGAGCCCAGATCTCTTCCATTCCAGCCTCGGTATGGTAGTCAAGCATCCAGCTTATCAGGGTTCTCTGCAGTCTTGCTGCCCAACCGCGAAAAAGAATGAAGTTGGAACCGGCTATCCTGCCTGCAGCTTCAGGTTGAAAAACATCCTCCATGAGTTCCCAGTGCGGCCTGGGCTTGAAAGTGAATTCAGGAATATCTCCCCAGGACCTGAGAATAACATTGTTTTCTTCACCGCCGACTGGAACATCAAAGTCAGGAATATTGGGAAAGCCTTTTTCCATTTCAGCGAGGCTTTTGTCGATCTCTGAGGCCCTATCCTCCAGCACATTCAGCCTGAGGCCTGTCTCACGACTTTTTGCCATCTCATCGTCGGCATTTTCTCCACTGCGTTTTTTCAGAGAAACAGCCTTGGAGAGCGTGTTGCGCTGACTGCGTAGATCTTCAATTTCAAGCATAAGAGCTCTTCTGGAAGAGTCCGCTTCGATCCATGTATCCATGTTGATCTTTTCGTTCTTGGCATTTGCAGCTTCTGCTACTTTCTGCGGATCTTTTCTCAGCATTTTTCGGTCAAGCATCTTTCATCTCCAGATTCTCTAAAAAATATAAGGAAGGAATATAAGTATTCCTGCAGCAGCCGCAGATATGGATGCGACCAGAACACCACCAGCTGCCACATCTTTGGCATTGCCTACAAGTTCATGCCACTCAGGCGCCACACGATCCGCAAGGAATTCCAACCCGGTGTTCATGGCTTCCGCTGCCCAGACCAAACCAACAGCAAGGGAAAGAATAGCCCAGTCATGGTAGCTGATCTT
>JAGLDB010000288.1 GCA_023145935.1 Candidatus Sabulitectum sp.
TGTACATACCGCCCCATGTGAGCCACTTGGCTGTGCCGGAATCATACCTGAACCAGTCGCCATCTGTTCTCTGCACAGGATCCAGATCAACTGATATCTGCCCTGCGAAAACAACCTGTGAAAGCACAACAAGAATTACTACGAACATTTTCATAATCATAATCAACACCTCTTTTCGGTATAACACATACAAAATATATCTTCATTTAAGAGTCACTGATTTGACCATACTGTATCAGCTACTAAAATGCAACCTTGAGTGAAGTCCCGTTGTATTTAAAATATTCCGATAAGACTACCATTCTCTTCTGAAAATGGCGCACAGATCGAAAAAGGCCGACCCCCGAAGAAGCCGGCCTAAACAATTAACTGTACTTAGTCAGTGACTAAAATGTAGCCTTGAGTGAACCCCATGTTGCGTTGTTAAGCGCCTGAGGATCAACATTAACTGCTACGAAGTAATCGCCGATCCATGGCTCCCAGATGATGTTATCATCACTGTAGAAACTATGGTTCTCTGGGAACTCGTCACCAAGACTTGCAGGCCATCCACCAGCACTCATCTCGGTGTTGGCAATTGCCCAGAAGTTTGCCTCTACACTGAGAGGTGTTGCGTATGTAGCATAAACTGGTGCATAGTGTACAGCAGTTATCATGGTCTGATCGATCTGTGTAACAGGAGCCATAGCATCGCCGTTCCAGATCTCGATGTAGACATCAGAGGTATCCCATGGGTAACTTGCGTGATGGTAGAACCAGAACTCTGATTCATTAACATCGGCTCCGCCCATACCGGGAATGAAATCCTCTGTGTTAAACCATACACCTCTGTACATACCGCCCCATGTAAGCCACTTGGCAGTACCAGAATCATACCTGAGCCAATCGCCATCTGTTCTCTCAACAGGATCGAGATTAACTGCGAACTGTCCAGCGAAAGCTGTCAATGAAAGTACAGCAAGAATTGCTATTGCCTTCTTCATGACTCTCCTTTCTTCTTCGTTTGAGTAGCACGAACCCCTTTAAATTCTCTATCACGGGCAAAACATTCTGCTTATTTCAAACCATGTCAAGCCCCATGGATTGAGAGCAATTTACTGTCCAAGCAGTTTCTTCATGATGTCCCGCAATCTGGCTGCCTCCTCGAATTCAAGATCATCAGCTGCTTTTAACATTTTTATTTCTACTTCTGCTATTCTATCCACAGTATAATTTTCAGCCTTTGCGGAAACCATCAATGATTTCTTTTTACCCATTATGTCCGCAATGCCTGTGGATCTGATTATCTCTTCGCGTGTTTTTACTATTGTGGTGGGGGTAACACCATTAACTCTGTTGTACTCCATCTGGATCTCACGACGCCTTGCAGTTTCATCCAGGGCGAATCTCATGGAATCGGTTATTCTGTCAGCGTAAAAGATCACCCGCCCTGCATTGTTTCTTGCAGCTCTTCCGGCAGTTTGGACAAGGCTTGTTCTGGATCTTAGAAAACCTTCCCTGTCCGCGTCCATAACCGCAACAAGTGTGACCTCCGGAAGGTCCAGACCCTCACGAAGAAGATTTACTCCAACAAGAACATCGAATTCAGCCAGCCTCAGTTCTCTGAGTATGGACACCCGCTCAAGAGCATCAATTTCGCTGTGAATGTATTTCGTTCTGAAATCAAGTCTACCAAGATAATCCGTTAGTTCCTCTGCCATCTTCTTGGTCAGGGTGGTAACAAGAACTCTCCCTGACCTCTCCGTAGCTGTTCTTACCTGCTCAACAAGATCATCCACCTGACCCTCAGCTGGTCTTACATCGATAACCGGATCGATCAAACCAGTTGGCCTCACTATCTGCTCTACTACCTGTTGAGATATCTCCAGCTCGTAGGTTGTCGGGGTGGCAGACATGCAGATCTTCCGTGGAGTTATCTCAATAAACTCCTCAAGGAACAGCGGTCTGTTATCCAGTGCCGAAGGCAGTCTGAAGCCGTAGTTGACAAGTGTCTGTTTCCTTGATCTGTCCCCTTTGAACATTCCCCTTATCTGAGGAAGCGTTCTGTGACTCTCATCAACGAAAACAAGGTAATCATCAGGGAAATAGTCCAGCAGACATGATGGCCTTTCCCCTTCTTTCCTGTCACCGATCACCCTGCTGTAGTTCTCTATACCGGAGCAGTATCCAGTCTCTCCCATCATCTCCAGATCAAAATTTGTTCTGGATTCCAGCCGGTGTGCTTCCAGCATCCTGCCTGCAGCCCTGAGCTCAAGAAGCCTTTCATCCAGCTCTTTTCGAATTCTTCCCATGGCCAGGTTCAGTTTTCTTTCACCGGTAACAAAATGCCTTGCAGGGAAGATCATTGTTTTCTCAATTGTGGTCATCACGCTGCCGGTAAGATGATCCACCTGCTTTATGCAGTCTATTGTGTCTCCAAAGAATTCGATACGGATACCGGTACTGGCATAAGATGGAACAAGGTC
>JAGLDB010000289.1 GCA_023145935.1 Candidatus Sabulitectum sp.
GCAGATCCTTCTTCCCTGCACACACTACCCGCCGCACCGGCCAACAGAACCCCGAAGAACCTCAAGGGCATGGGGAAGGATCGGAAGCAGAAATTCAACGCACTCAGTAACAGCCTTCACGCTTCCAGGCAGGTTCACAACCAGCGTGTTTCCTTTAATTCCAGCAGTACCTCTGCTTAACCAGGCTGCTTTAACTTTTTCGCTTGAACGATACCTGAGCATCTCCGGGATGCCCGGAACTTTCCTGTCACAGACCAGATCAGTAGCCTCCGGGGTAAAATCCCTTGGGCTGAAGCCTGTACCTCCGGTTGTAAGCAGAAGGTCAACTCCCTGCTTGCACATTTCTTCAATGCAGGATGCCACAGGCTCAATACCGTCTTCGGTTATTCTGTAGTCAACCTTTGTGTAGCCGGAGTTTTCCAGTATCTCAATAATTGTCGGGCCACTGGTATCTGTTCGCGTGCCCTCTTTGCAACTGTCACTTACGGTGAGTACGCTGAAAGTAGCCATGTTCCCCATTAATGTCCTTTCATTCTTCTCAAACACTGAGCGCGGTATGTAGTCAAGGCCGTTTTTTTGGATCCTGTCTATTATCAAATATGGAGTGAATTACAATATCATCCTCTTCAACAGTGTAGAAAATCGAGAATGGAAATCTTCGAATAACACCTCTTCTAAAAAAGGAATAGCAAATCTCATGCATTTCCGGGAATTCAAGAATATCAGCGAGTGCTACTTCTATGCAATCAAGAAACTCAAATCCAAGCCCGTGCCTCTGAATTTCATACCACCTGAATGCTGATTCAAGATCGTTCACTGACCTATCTGTGTAACGGAGATTAAACTGTAATTATTCCTTATTTTCTCGTGAACACTCTTACAATCATGAAGCTTTATATCTCCGTTATTGTATTCGCTGTACCTTTGATTCAACTCAGCTTTCTGCCATTCCGGCAATGGAAGTTGGCAATTATTCCGAGCAATGGAGTCCCAGATATCCTCCACCAGCATCAGCTTCCTGGATAGTTCCATGCCATCAATACTCTCAATAATTTCAGTCATCCTCATTCGAACACCTCATGCCTCAAATAAAAACCCGTATTATCTTGCCTTACATCAATACAATAAAACAAACGAACTATGATCTCAAGTGCTTTACGGTCCGGCAGCGATATAAACTTGCTGGTAGTACTTGATATCAACTCTATTTCTTTCGAGTAGCTCTAATAACTCTTTGAAATCGGGCTGGATATTCATACAAGAACCTGCCTGCCTGTAAGCGTAACTGCTCAAGAATATCCAGCCTGTACTCTGGAGTTTGCTTTCTCCAGAATTCTCTGTCTTCCCGAGCCTGCTCTTCGTGGGTTGTATTTCTAATTACCTTTTGCATATTTACCTGCCAACCTTAAGCTGCACCACCTCATCCCCAATTATACTCAATCAATTCAATACCTGAAAGTGATTTTTCTCGGACATCTGGGCTCGACCTGTCATTAGCCCCTGGGCAGTTCCAGAGCATCCTGAAACCCTCCGGTTTCTGATTGACACTGCCGGTTACACTGATTATTCTCTAGCTGGTACTTACTGTGACGAATCGAGCTGTAAAGAATGGAAGCCATGGGATCGCAAGAAACAACAAGAGCAGGCAGATACCTTGAGGAAATTCTTGATATTCTTATTAAGCATAATCCACTACAGATAGTTCTATTTGGTTCGGCTAACACCGGGGAGTTCAAGGAAGACAGTGACATAGATTTACTGGTGATTCTTGACATAAATACAATTCCAGGGACATATGAAGAAAAAATGAAAATGAAACTTGAGCTCCGAAGATCCCTGCGGAGTATTAACAGGAAAATCCCAATTGATCTGCTTGTGTTTACTTCGAAAGAGGTTGAGGTAATGTGCAATCAGAAAAACCTGTTTATTGAAGAGATAATGAATACGGGTAAAATACTGTATGAAAAAGCAAGTTAGTGAATGGATTCTCTTTGCAAGAGTCGATCTTGATTCAGCATTGAAATTGATGGAAGAACCGCATTTATCTCAGAACTCAGTATTCCATTGTCAGCAGACAATTGAGAAGGCATTTAAAGCCATTATTGAAGACAACACAAGCAGAATACCTCGAACTCACGACCTCAGAAGACTGCTTGGCATTATTGAGACCTACGGAATTGTAATAGAGATTGAAGAAGATATCCTTGATGAGATCAATGCTGTTTACACAGAAGCACGATATCCTTCAGATCTGGGTTTGATACCTGATGGCATTCCCGGAATGAAAACTGTAACACAATTCTATTCTTTAGCCAAATCCATATATCATCAGGTAACCCACCTGTTGTCATCCTGTTAAAGTAACTCTAACTTCTTAATTATTGTCAGTGCTACAAATTCCTGATGCTATTTTTTGTTCCACCCATCTGCTGTAAA
>JAGLDB010000029.1 GCA_023145935.1 Candidatus Sabulitectum sp.
AGAGGATCTCTGGAAAGTGCCATTCCTTCCACAACACGGTTGACTGATGACGAATTGTCAGAGCTTTCTGCATCTGGTATGGGCTATCTCAATGGTCGCGTTCCAGGGGTCAGCGTAAGGGAATACGGAGGCTCTATGCCAATAGTCTCAGTTTCCATCAGAGGTGGAGATCCATCTCAGGTGGATTACATGGTAGACGGCATTTCCATTGTTTCAACACGCGACGGTATGCTAACTGGAATATTTGATCCGGCAGTATTTACATCAGTGGAAATTGCAAGGGGAGGGGCCATAGCTGGAGGAAGTGGTTCCGGCAGTGCAGGGGCTGTTAACTATCTGCCTCCTCTTTTGTCACAACCTCTTTCAATTTCATTCTCTGCCTTATCTAACGGCGGGGTTTACATTAACGGTAAACATCGTGGATCGGCGATATCATTAAGGCGTAACATAGGAAATAATGGTACGGAGGGATACAGTACAACTCTTCTTACCACGCGGAGATACCGTGATCTAGGAATTGGATTTCTCGGTGCCTGGGCCACCGGAGATACAGAAGGGCCTACATGGTCAACTGAAAGCGACGGGCATAGAGAACAGGGTCAGGCAGAGGGTTGGGCAACACTTGTTCACAAGAGTTTAGAGATGGATATAAGTGTCGGCACAAGCCTTATGGACTACCGGCAGACTCTGCCATTTGATGTTGATGATACCCACAGTGACTTTACAGTCAGGACATCTCTGCAGTGGAATGGCCCTCTGACTGTTAGAGGCGGTTTCAACGGAGCATGGCTTAACAGCTCCGCTACAGATGATCATGCAATACAGTTCGGAACAATTCATGTAAGCAGGAAACACAGTTTTCTCTTTGCTAACATCGGCTTGCGATCAGCTTCAGACGGGAATACTTGTCTGTCTGGAAGAGTCATAGTTGAAAAGCACAGGGAAAGTTTTCATCTGTTTTCTTCTGCTTTCTCGGATTTCAGAGTACCAACAGTTAATGACCTTTACTGGCCTTCAGACGGCTACACATCAGGCAATCCTGAACTGGAAAGTGAAAGAACAACAGGTGCAGAGATAGGAGCAGGGTGGACCGGAATCTCATCTTCAGGTGATATATGTGGATTCATTACAACATCAGACGATCTTATTATATGGCTGCCTGACGATTCCGGAGTCTGGAGCCCTTCCAACATCTCTTCTTCTTTTTCGAAAGGAGTGGAGTTATCAAGCTCTTTTGATATGGGGTTTGCAACTTTCTCAGGAACATTTACCTGGAACATTGCCACCGATGAAACAACGGATACCCCCAGGGAGGGAATGCTGCTTCCATACAGACCGGAGTATACATGGGGGGGAGGTAGTCACATTGAACTACCTCTTGGCCTTGCAGTTGACCTGAATGTGAATGGCATGGGCAAGCGGTTCACCAACAGAACACAGAGTGAATTTCTCAGCGAATACTGGATCGCCCATGCTGCTCTGAAAAGAGAGTTATCCCACTCTGTGAGCATGGAACTGGGTGTGGGAAATATTTTCGATACCGTCTATGAAGAAACAAACGGCTATGCGGGTCGGGGAAGAACTCTTCGCATGACACTTGAATACAAAGGAGAATAACATGAAAAGAATAATAATCCTTCTATA
This sequence comes from Candidatus Sabulitectum sp., assembly GCA_023145935.1. The sequence continues at coordinate 1,645 of JAGLDB010000029.1, forward strand.
TCTGATTCTTGTGGCTGCTTCATGCAGAGACGCTGTAGGCCCTGCAGAGGGAGATATGCCTGAGGGTCCTTTCGTTGTATGGTTTAACGGCTTATCCGGCTATGCAGATGCATACTTCATAGAAGCAGACACTGTAATTACACACGCCTGGCTCACCGGGGAAGCAGCTAATCAAATCATAAATATTCAGGGAGACACTTTTGCAATACTATCATCTTTGACTGCAGATCTTCGTCTGTTTTCAGGAAACAGGTTAGGCGTTACAGATCAAATAGTTTATTTTCCCGAAGGCAGTAATCCATATTCTTTCGTTTTTTCAGGTGACACTGTTTATGCTGCATTATATCTTGACAATAGCATTGCTGTCTTAGATATGCTATCTGGAAACATTATAAATAATATCATCACAAGGTCTAATCCATGTGGTATTGAATATTATGGCGGAAAGATTTTTGTCAGCTATGCAAATCTCCCTGATCCTTCATCTCCTGGTGGTGTTTCAGTGTATGATCCGGTAATAGAAGCTGAATTATATTGGATAGATACTGGTGTAAATACAAACTGGTTGAAGATTCAGCCGAGCGGAATGCTTCATTGCTACTCCACCACTTATCCAGAGATCAATGGCCATATTACAATAGTTGATCCAAATACATTTCAGATTTGTGCTACTGTTGAATGCAGTGGAGCTCCCGCTGAAGCAATACAGGTCGGAGAATCCTTTATCAGCCCTGATGGCTGGGGTCTGGGGGGTCTGATAAAGTACAACGAATCAGGTGATTTTACCAGGGTAGAGCTTCCTTTTGCTCCCACGGATCTTGCAATATCAGGAAACACAATTTATGCAACATCTTTCGCTGCAAACATGGTCTATCTTCTGGACTCCGCAACATTCCTGGTGGTTGATTCTCTTCAATCCGGCGGGGAGGGCCCACAGGGTATAATTGCTATTGATCCCTCTAACTGAGTATCTTCCGTGTGAATAGCAATTGAAGGGAACCTACATAGATGAAGAATACAAAGTGCGACATGCACGTCCATTCATCCGCCTCCAGACAATCAGCGAGGTGGATACTGCGAACTTTAAAGGCACCGGAGAGCTTTACTCCACCCGAACTCATTTATCATCTGGCAAAAAAACGAGGTATGGATTTTGTCACCCTGACAGATGTAAATACTATCGATGGCGTTCTTCAGATCAGAGATCTTCCCGGGGTTTTTCTAAGTGAAGAAATCAGTACTCTTCTTCCTGAATCGAAGAAACCTGTTCACATTTTGGTATACGATATTACCGTGGAGCAGCATGAAAAGATAGCTATTCTGCGGAACAATGCTTTCCAGCTTATTGAATATCTTGCAGACAAGGGAATAGTCCACTCTCTTGCTCACCCGTTCTACTTTGCAGGAGAAGACCTTTCCTCCGGTGAATGGAAAGACCTCATGTCCAGAATGATGCTGGTCGAAGGTCGAAACGGTTCACGGGCGATATGGGAGAATCAGGCTTCTCTGCAACTGGCGGAGCTGATAAAGGGTAACGCTTTTAAAGGGTTCACAGCAGGAAGTGATGATCACTGCGGAAGGTTCATAGCAAGAACATGGACGGAGGCTCTCTCAGACGGCACTTACAAAGGTTTCCTTGCAAATGTCGCAACAGGCAGGGGGCAACTGCAGGGTGATCATGGAAGCGCGGTAAAATCGGCCTATGCAGTCTATTCTATTGCATATTCTTTCTACCGGGATCGCCTTATGTCGAAGAGTGTTCCAACAGCCGCAACTATTGCCGTAGACAATTTCCTAAGCCCGTCAACGCGGGATGAACCTGAGGAACCAACACTGTGGCACAAGGCTGATTTTCTTTTTCACCATCTTCTGAAGAAAGCAAAGGGCAACAGTTCCGATTTCGAGAATTTTCTGGCAGACGAGCTGATAGAGATAGGTAAAGATCTTAATCTTCGTAAAGGCAGCCCCGAGATGGAAAAAGAGGGAATAGAAGAGAGGACGTATGAGATCCTCAACAGGCTTACAAACAGTCTTCTCAGGCGTTCTTCAGAACTTCTGGCGGAAAAGCTGAGCAATGGAAAAGTTATTGAAGCTTTCGAATCTTTCACTGCAATGATACCCATTCTTCTTTTGAATATTCCCTTTCCAGTCACCTACATGGACAGAAGAAGGGGGCGGGATCAGGTAAACAGAATATGCTCTGAACTGGGTGCTGATTCGCCTGCAGCAAGAAGATCCGGCAAAAGAGCCTGGGTCACCGACACGATCACCGATCTCAACGGGGTTTCCAGAACTATTCAGAAATTCGGCACTCTTTCTCTTGAATCAGACCATGAACTGGCTATCATTGCCTGCCAGGAAAAAGCTGTTTCATTCCCTGGATGGGTGGTGAACTTCAAGCCGATCAAGGAATTCAGTCTTCCGGACTATCCCACCAAGAAATTCTCTCTGCCTCCTCTTCTTGAAATGCTGAGGTTTTTTGAAGAGAATGATTTTGAATTGATCTATATCTCAACCCCCGGACCACTGGGTTTTGCAGCTCTCGGCATTGCAAAACTGCTTGGAATCCCCACTGTATCCATATATCACACAGACTGGCCCAGACACGCAAATGATATTGTAGAAGACTCCCGGATAGCTGAAATGATAAGTGCTGGAACCGGGTGGGTTTATTCCCTTTCCGAGTTGGTCATGGTTCCCAGCAGGTACTACATGGACGACCTTGAAGCTCTTGGTGTACCACGGTCCAAAATGTCACACTTCCCCAGAGGTACCGATCATGAGGTTTTCTCACCGAAATGGAGAACAGAGAATTTCATGTCTCGTTTCGGTGGAAGCAGCAATTCACTGAAACTTCTTTACACAGGCAGAATTTCCAGGGAAAAAGACCTTGATGTTCTTGCAGACGCGTTCCTTGAGGTGCGCAGAGAGTTCCCGGGAGTTGAGCTGTTTCTTGCAGGAGATGGTCCATACATACGAGAGCTGGGAAAAGCTCTTCTTGGAAAAGGCGGTTACTTCTGCGGAACCCTTGAAGGAGAGGACTTCTCCAGGGTATGCGCATCATGTGATATTTTCGTATTCCCATCAACTAAAGACACATACGGGAATTCAGTTCTTGAGGCACAGGCATCAGGAATTCCCTGCATAGTTACCGATAAGGGTGGTCCCCAGGAAATTATCATCCCCGGAGAGACTGGTATTGTTTGTAAAGGTCTTGATTCTTCAAGCCTTGCTGAAGCAATACTGAAACTTCTCAGAGACGACGAGTTAAGAAAAACAATGGGGGAAAAAGGAAGAGAAAGAGGGCTTGAGCACGACTGGGATGATGCCTTTGAAACCATTTGGAGCGAAGGTAACAGGCTGCTGAAGTAAAAAAGGCTCCCACTTTTAGTGTAGAGCCAAAAAATGGTCGGGGCGACTGGATTCGAACCAGCGACCCCTTGGTCCCAAACCAAGTGCGCTACCGAACTGCGCCACGCCCCGACCGCAGCTCGATTCTACTAAATTGGTACCATCAATGGCAAGCTTGACCTTTGAGGCGCCTTGAATCATAGTTGCGCATCCTCGCATAGATAAATTTTTGTTAAATACAGAAGGGAAAGCAAGATGAAGTACATATTTGTATTGCTTGTTCTCGGAGTGTCTGCCGGACTTGCTGGCGGGTATTCTGTTATGGTTCCGAATGTTACCAGAATTGATATTGAATACTTTCACGATAACGGTTACGACATTGAAGGCGTATTCGGTACAAAGGTCAGACTCTATGTGAACGACAGGCAGGAGACTGCACTAAGCAACATGGGTTACAGGGTTTTTGTTGAAGAGGTTCCCGCTCCGCTTGTAGCCTATCCAACCATTGCTGAGATCAATGCATCAATGAATGCGGTTGTTGCGGCACACCCTGAAATTGCCAGAATCGAGCAGATTGGAACTTCTGTACAGGGAAGAGAGATCTACGCGGTAATAGTCAGCGATAATGTTAATGATAATGAGGCGGAGCCGGAGATAAGAATAACAGGCAACATTCACGGAGATGAAAAAACCGCCGGGATGTCATGCCTGAATTTCCTGGAGGTTCTTACAGATAACTACGGAACCAGTGACTTGTGTACCTATGTTGTTGACAATTCCGAGGTCTGGATAATCAGCATTCTCAACCCTGATGGATATGCAAATGACACTCGATATAATGCGAACAACATTGATCTAAACCGGAACTGCAGCTATATGGGACCAGGTGGTGGCGGCGGATCAACCGCTTTTTCCGAACCGGAAACTGCTGCGATGAGAGACATTACCATGCAGAGCTGGCCAGCCCAGAATAACTATACCCATCCATTCGCCACAGGTCTGTCTTTTCACAGCGGGGCGGAATGTGTGAACTGTGTGTGGAATTTCAGTACAACAGAGCCTATTCAGGATCTGGATTTTGTAACCGCACAGGCCAATGCCTACGCCAATCATCCGTCAATCAGCGCATACTATGGTGCTGGAGTATGGGACATCTGGATACCGGGAGCAGCCTGGTACCCCACAAACGGTGATGTGAATGACTGGTCGTACGGCGAGGTCGGTACTGTAGATCACACTATTGAAGTATCAAATATCAAGTCAGATCCAGACTGGCCCGGAATTGCCAATGCGAATTACATGCCTATGCTTGAATTTTGCGAAACCAGTACTTATGGTATTTACGGTACGGTTAAAGACGGTGGTGGTAATCCTCTCGATGCTCTAGTAGAGGTTCAGGCTTCAGACGGGCTTGACTCTTCTCCTCTTCGCTTCTGCCGCACCGATGTGGCTGATGGAGGCTACTCCAAGGCTCTTGTGCCAGGCACTTACGATATAGTTGTTACAGTTGCAGGGCTTGGTTCACAGAGCAATAACGGCGTTTTGGTCGGGGCCGAAGTCATGATACCCGTTAACTTTGTTTTTGCAACTGGAATTGAGGATTCTTCCACTGAAAGTACTTTCATACGCATGAGTGTCTCGCCAAATCCCATAACAACAGCATGCATATTTTCGCTTCCTGACACAGGTATTGCTGGAAACTTCAAAATTTATGATATTTCCGGCAGAACTGTGTACGAGAAAAACATACCAGCTGGCGTTACAACACACTCGTTCAGCGCCGGTTCGACACTTCCAGCAGGGGTGTATCAGGTTAGATACATTTCAGGTGGGCGTTCTGCATCTACCAGGATGGTAGTTGCGAACTGATGCAGGGATACTTAGAAAGGTAGTGACATGGCACATAAAAAATCGTCATCGAGTTCCAGGAATGGAAGAGATACCGCAGGACGAAGACTGGGAGTTAAGGCTCCATCCGGACAGTATGTCAGCGGAGGAACAATAATTATTCGTCAGAGGGGGACAAGAATACATCCTGGTCTTAATGTGGGTAAAGGAAGTGATGACACTCTTTTTGCCAAGATAGAAGGCCGTGTTAAGTTCCACCGCATGGGAGCCAGAAAGGTCGCTTCCATAATACCAGAAGCATAGATCTCAGGTGAAAGTAAGAACAGATCTTGTTCTGAAAGATATCGGAGAGCTTCTTACCATGGGTGGCAGCGGTGCTGCTGGAATAGGTCTTGTTAAAGACGCCGCTCTTGCTGTGAGTGAGGGCAGAGTTGTCTGGGTAGGATCCAGTTCAGCTGTGGAAGACCATTGCGAAGTACTTAGTGATACAGAAGTAATTTCTGCCGGGGGTAAGGTTGTTACCCCCGGCTTTGTTGATTCGCACACACATCCTCTTTTCGGGGCAACCCGACAGGAAGAATTCGCCATGCGTGCAGCAGGAGCTGATTATGAGGAAATAGCAGCTGCCGGCGGTGGTATTCTAAACAGTGTAAAAAAAACAAGAGCAGCCTCCAGTGCTGCCCTTGAAGAAAACATGAGGCATCATCTTTCTATTATGCTCTCCAATGGAACAACCACTGTGGAGGCGAAAAGCGGTTATGGTCTTGATCTGACAACAGAACTGAGATGTCTTGAGATCGCTGGAAAGGTGGGCGAGGAAGTTCCTCAGACCATTGTTCCAACTTTTATGGGGGCGCATGAGGTTCCGGAAGAATTCAAGGGCAGACATGATGAATACATCGACTATCTCATTCACCATGTAAATCCCAGAGTCAAGGAACAGGGAATAGCAGAATTTGTAGATATTTTCTGTGAGAAAGGGGTTTTCACAGCGGATCAGGCAACTCGATATCTGGATGCATCTTCCAGACTTGGTTTTCTGCTTAAGATACATGCTGATGAGTTCTATGATACCGGTGGAGCAGCGGTTGCGGTGAAGACAGGCGCAGTAAGCGCAGATCACCTTCTTTCCATATCTGATGAAAACATAGAACTAATCGCAGAAAGCAATACTGTGGCCACGCTCCTGCCGGGAACTGCTCTCTTTCTTAGAAAACCTTTTCCACCCGGACGAAAATTACTTGATGCCGGTGCATCGGTTGCTCTGGCTACCGACTTCAACCCGGGGAGTTGTTTCTGTGATTCAATGCCATTGATTGTAAGTCTGGCTGTTTGTCAGTGCGGTTTTACAGTTGAGGAAGCATTAGTTTCTGCTACTGCAAAGGGTGCAGCTGCACTAAGATTGGAGAAGCAGAAAGGAAGTTTGACAACAGGGTTTGATGCTGATTTTGTTATCTGGAATTGCAGCGATTTTAGAACTATACCTTACCATCTGGGTAATCCTGATGTAGATGCAGTGTACTGCGCCGGGTTAAAGGTATATAGTACCTAGAATACAGCTAAAACGGGGGGTCTGCCGGGAATGACGGAAAATGTCACTTCATTGAAGAAAAAAGCTCATGATCTTGTTCAAAAGGGAAAACTTGAGAACGCCCTTAAGATTTTTAATCTCGTGGTGGATGAAGATCCCCAGGATGCTTCGGTTCACAACAAGATCGGTGACATTCTTTTAAAATTGAAACAGGACGAAAAGGCGAAGAAGCATTTTCTGATCTCAGCAAATTTGTACAGTGATGAGGGGCTTCAAATGGTCTCTTTGTCTATTTGCAGGAAAATTGTACGGGCATTCCCAAAAGAGATAGAAGCCAATTTAATTATGGCAAAATGCTTTTATCAGCAGGACAAGCATGAACAGGCAGGAAAAGAGTATGTGTCTTATCTGAAGGGTAAACCATCTCTTGATTCACCTGAAGTGGCTGCTGCTTTGAAAGCATTAACTGTTATTGAACCTGATTCAGATAAGTGGGTCAGTAATCTGGCAAAAGTTGCATACAAGCAGAAGAATGAAGCTTTTCTTGACTATGCTCTGTCTATCTCCATGGAAAGAAATCTTCCAGATATTGATAAAATTGCACAGATGCTGAAGAAGCTTCAATCTGTACTTCATCCTGCACCCAGAACCAGACCTGCGAAAAATAAGAAACAGGAATCAGTCTCTGAAGTTGACAGCAGCGCTCTTCTGACAAATCTTTCTTTCGATCAGGGGGATCTGTTGCAGGAAGACACAGAAAGTGAAGATGGAGTCCCGGGAGAGGATCTTGCAAATTTCTTAGAGGAACCTGCTGCGAAAACAACCAAAAAAAGAAGACGGGTTCGCCCTGAAAGGGCCGAGGCTCGAGATACAAATGCGGATGATATTCAGAATAATCTATCGTTTGATAAAAGTGATTTTCTTGAAGCCAGGAATGAATCTTCTGAGGATATTCTTAGTGATATAACAAAAGACGATGATGAAGACTGGAGCATGACAGAACTGGAAAATCCAGGTCCCCAACGCATTGGTGAGTATTTTGTGGCTTGTGGGCTTCTTAAGGCCGGAGATGTTCTTAAAGCTCTTGACCAGCAGGAGTCTGCCTCTGAAGATACAAGACTTGGGGACGTGCTTGTATCGATGAATCTCGTTTCTGTACGACAGGTTCGTGAAGCTCTTTCCAAGCAGGTTGCAGGCATGCGGAATCGTCTGGGAAGAGACCCTGGTGACGCTCTTGGCTACATCGAAATGGCTAATCTCCTTCTTGATGTAGGCGATTTTTACGGAGCAGTGGGAGCTTACCTTCGAGCAGCAGAGATCTATCGAAATGACGGCAGAGATTACATGGTTTTCGAACTTCTTGAAGGAGTTCTGGATATATGCCCTGAATCCCTATCCGCTGCAAAGGAAATAGTCAGAATAAGGCATACGATTGACAAGGAAGGGCAGGCAAGGGCTTTCTACAGGCTGGCAGTGGCTTATCTGCTTAACGACAGTCAATATGAGGCTATTGCTTCTCTTGAAGCTGCGGTTGAAGTGTATCCTGACTACGATGATGCCAGAGAGCTTATGACCGGTTTGCGTCCTAAGGAACACAATGAAGCAGGTGTCACAGGCGTGGCTGATATTCTGGATGATATCGACAATATAAAAGTTGATACTTCTAAGAAGGCACTTGCAGATATTATCATGGAATTCAAGCGGGGAGTGGATGCCAGTATTTCAAAGGAAGACTACGCCACTCATTTTGATCTTGGTATCGCCTACAGAGAAATGGGTCTTTACCGGGAGGCAATTCAGGAATTGGAGAAGGTACTCGTCAGTCCGGATTTCAGAATAAGATCAAGAGAAATGCTTGGGCGATGCACATTTGATATGAAGAGATACGATGAAGCTGAGGATCACTTCCGAAAAGGGCTTGTTCTTGCAGCGACTCTTGACAACAAAAGTGCTATGGTAGGCTTTCATGTCAATTTGTGCAGAGTATATGAATTTACTGGAAGAGCTGGTCATGCTGAAGCCGAGATGAAGATCGCTTTAGAGATGGATCCGGTAATGACCAAGGCTATTCAGTTGGAATAAATGTCTTTCCCGGGAACATCAATTCTAAAAATTACACCTGCGTCTCCAGCCTCGAGGGCCGGATTGAAGGCTGGTGACAGGATTCTATCCTGCAACAACGAGCCTGTTAGCGACTGGGTTGATCTTCTTATGAACGCATCTGACGCAACAGCTTCTTTCTTTATCGCCCGGGGTCCTCTTCGCAGAGTAGTAAATCTCAGGAGAAGACCTGGAGTTCACTGGGGAATAGAGCTTGCTGGATCTTCTGTAAGAGGGTGTCGGAATAAGTGCGTTTTCTGTTTCGTTGATCAACAACCTTCAGGCCTCAGAGCTTCTCTGTCTGTTAAAGATGATGATGTTAGATATTCATTCCTGGATGGTACATATATAACTCTTACTGATCAACAGACAAATGAGGCTATATCCAGAGGTTTTTCTTCTCTTCATGTTTCCGTACAGACAACAGATCCTCTGCTGAGAGGGAGAATGCTTGGACTTCCAGGACCTGCTGAAATACTCCCTCAGATCGACAGGCTTGCCAGACATGGTGTGGAGATACAAGCTCAGATAGTCGAGGTTCCAGGCTGGAACGACGGTGACAGCCTTGAGCACACGCTAAAAGACTTGTTTTCTCGTCCAAATGTTGCAATTCTTGGAATTGTTCCGGTTGGTCTTACTAAATGGAGGTTAGACCTTGTTCCATTATCAAGAGCTTCAAAAATACAGGCTCACCGGACGCTAAATACTATTCTTGAGTGGCGGAAGAAAGCTTTGAATAAAAGAGGAACTTCATGGGTATATCCTGCTGACGAATACTATGTGATTAGTGAACTGGAGATTCCTTCAGTGAGTTTTTACAAAGACAGTTCACTTGCTGCGAACGGAATAGGTCTTCTATCAATTATGATTGACCAGTGCAGTGATAAGATATTTTCCGGGGAGGGAGTTATTTTAACTGGTACTATGGCTTTTCCGTACATTGAGAAATTAATTGCAAAGTCGAATTATAGTGTTGTGGCAGTTGAGAATACCCTGATGGGCCCTATGGTGGGTGTTGCGGGTCTTTTAGGCGGAAAAGATGTAGTTAATATCGTACAGCGACTCTTTGATAGAGATGAAACGATTTTTCTCCCTTCGGTAATGTTCAATCATGATGGTGTTACGCTTGATGAATTTACAGTCGAGATGATCTCAGAGAAAACAGGTGCAAGAGTGATCCCATTAAATTCCATTGCAGAGCTTACATAATGTCTTTGTCTTTCGCTGCAGGGATAATCACAATACTGATTATCTGCTTTGGTGTTTTCTACAGCAGATTCCAGAGAAGAGAAAAAAAAGTAGAAAAGCTTGAGAAACTTCTGGAGGATGCTAATCGTGAGCTGGCATCTCTTGAATTGCTTAAATCGCACTTTCTCAGTCGCATCAGTGATGTACTGGCTTCCCCTCTAAAGGCAATTGAGACATCTTCCACCAGACTGAGCAGTCTGGACTCAGGTATACCGGAAGAAATCCAGGCTGATCTGAATGATCTTTCCTCTGAAGTAAGATCTTTGATCAGAATAATGGGTGTTTTTGAGGAGATATCTAATTCCAGTGGTGCTACCGGCGAGGAAAGCGAACATTATTCAGAGATGGAAATGGAAATTGTTCATATGGACGATATAGTGTCAGAGGCAGCAATGGAGATTTCTGAAGCTGCTGCGGATAAACAGGTTTCTCTGTCTGTTGGAATTTGCGGCAGGGTAGATATTCCCGGGAAAAAGGCACAGCTTGTGGAAACGGTTTCTTCCATTTTTAGAGAGGCTCTAAAAAGAGCAGCACCTGGAACAGTGTTGTCAGTTGAGCTAAGAATTGAGAAAAACATGCAACTTGAGACGGGATGGAGTGGTGATAGTTCCATGCCACAGGCGGAAGAGGATATTCTGGGAGCAGGGTTTATCAGACTGGTAGCGTCAGCGCACAAGGGCTGGCTGAGTGTCAACATGGAAAACGAAAGTATCACACTAATTCTGCCAGTTGCAGGAGAAGGATCATGAATAGAGAAATTTTCAGGAAATATGATATCCGTGGTGTTGCAGGCAGGGATCTTGACAACGATACAGTGTCAAAGCTTGGTTTCGTACTTGGAGTCATGGCGGACTCAGGAGTTCTCGCAATTGGTAGAGATTGCAGAACAAGCGGAATACGCCTCCGGGACCAGCTTGCTCGTGGAGCCGCCCGGGCAGGATGCGCTGTTGTTGATCTTGGAGAGCAGACCACGCCTATGACATACTTTGCAGCATACACCATGAAGCCTGCCATTACGGTGATGATAACAGGAAGTCATAACCCTGCGGAGTACAATGGTTTTAAAATAATGAAGGGTCTTCACACTTTGTGGGGAGATGCCATAGCAGAGATTCAGGCCAGGGTGGAAACTGCGAAGGAGATTCCGAATGAGATTCCTCAAATGCAGAAAGTCAGTGTTCGAGAAGCATACATGGACAGACTCAGGTCTGAGTTCGCACCTCCGGTTTCGCTGAAAGTGGCAGTGGATGCCGGGAACGGCACAGGAGGAGACTGCGCGGTGGACCTTCTGAAACAGCTTGGACACAGAGTTGTACCACTTTTTTGCAATGCTGACGGTACTTTTCCCAATCATCATCCCGATCCAACGGTGATCAGCAATCTCAAGGATCTCAGCGAGACCGTAGTGAAAGAAAAGTGTGATCTTGGTATTGCTTTTGACGGCGATGCTGATCGAATTGGTATTGTTGACGAGAAAGGTCAGATGATCTTTGGTGACCGTATTCTGTGCGTACTTGCAGAAGCCCTGCTTGCAGAAAACCCTGAGGCAACAATCATCAGTGAGGTGAAAGCTTCCAGTGTATTTTTCACCCATGTTGAGGCCATGGGTGGCAGAGCCCTGATGCTTCCTACCGGTCATTCAATAATCAAAGAAGGAATGTTGAAAGAAAACGCTCTTCTTGCAGGAGAAATGAGTGGTCATATATTCTTTCGTGACAGGTATTACGGATATGATGATGCTCTCTATGCAGCCTTGAGATTTCTTGAGATCGCGGAAAAGGCAGAAGGTCCTGTTTCTTCTCTTACATCAAAACTCTCTCCGGTGATGGCAACCCCTGAGATCAGAGAAGAATGCGATGATTCTGTTAAATTCAAGATAGTAGAGAAAGTTAAGCAGATACTTAGTGACCAGCACTATACAGTTAATGATATTGATGGAGTGAGAGTTGAATTCAACAATGGCTGGGGCCTGCTGAGAGCTTCAAATACCCAGCCTGTACTTGTTATGCGTTTCGAAGCTGAAACTATTGATCAGTTGAAAGAGTATGAACACAAAATGAGAACCATTCTTCAGAAAGCCCGGGAGGAGTTGTGATGGCCAGAGAAAGAGTTGAGCAGTTATCAGTAGAGGTTGCAGAAGCTTCAGGTTCACTGGAAGAGATCAGAAAGCAGTTTTCTTCAGTTGTCGTCGGGCAGGAAGAATTCAGGATCGGTCTTATGACCGCTCTTCTGTCTGATGGGCATGTTTTGATCGAAGGAGTGCCCGGTCTGGCTAAGACCCTTGCGGCAAGTACTCTTTCAAAGTGTCTGAATGCAGATTTCAGCCGTATTCAATTTACACCGGATATTCTTCCGGCCGACATTACTGGAACCATGATCTACCAGCCGGCAAAGGGTACATTTGTAGAGCGAATGGGCCCGATCTTTGCTCAAATGATACTGGCAGATGAAATTAACAGAGCACCTGCCAAAGTACAGAGCGCTCTTCTGGAGGCAATGGAAGAGAGGCAGGTTACCTTTGGAGGAATTACTCACCCGCTTCCAAAACCTTTCTTCGTAATGGCTACACAGAATCCCATAGAGCAGGAGGGAACCTATCCTCTTCCTGAAGCGCAGATAGATCGCTTCATGATGAAATTGATAGTGACCTATCCTACCCCGGATGAGGAGATTGAGATTCTCAAGCGTATGGGAGGTACAGATAAACCATCGGCTTCACCTGTTCTTACAACTGAAAAGCTGCTTGAGTTACAGAATCTTTCAAAGAGAATCATAGTGGAAGATGATATTCTCGACTATGTTGT
>JAGLDB010000290.1 GCA_023145935.1 Candidatus Sabulitectum sp.
AGGATTGCCGGAGAGTATCGCCTTGCTCTAGAGAACTATGCGACTTCACTGAATATTTTTCAATTGCTGGGTGATTCCATCCAGCAGGGTCGTTGCTTTCGCAGACTGGGAGATGTTCATTTTTACATCAACAATCTTAACCTTTCACTTAAATACTATTTAAGTGCCTTAAGAATTTTCGAGAAGGCTGCCGAGAAAGATGCATCCAGTTACATTAAGATCAATCTCGGACATCTTATGGCTACCATAGGTAATGTCCTTAAAGATTCCGGCGACCTTGAAGGTTCACTTGATTATTACAATCAATGTCATTCAATTTACACCCAGGAGGGATTTTCCCCAGGGATTCCAGGAGTTTTGTACAACAAGGGAAATATTTTCTTTATCCAGAACAGGATGGATAAGGCGCAGAACATATACAAACAGGCTCTTGCCGAGGCTGAGGCGAACAAGGATTATTATCTTGTCTCTATGGCTCTGAACAGCCTTGGTTCAGTGTTTATGGCAGGTGATAATCTGGATTCAGCCAGGAATTTCTTTAATCAATCGGTGATTGTAGCAGAGCAGCATGGTAGGAAGAGAGGAATACTTGCCGCTACTGTAAAGCTGGTTAAGCTTGGAAGGCTTCAGAAAAACTATAAAGAGGCTCTTGAACTGTCCAAGAAGGCAGAACGGCTTGCCGGGCAGCTGAACGACCGCAGGGGGCGTACAGATATTCTTAAGGAGAGAGCACTTATTTACCAGGGCATGCGTAAATATAAAAAGGCACTGGAAACCATTCTGCTTTTTGAGAAGCTTCGCGGTGAGATCCTCTCCGAGAAGCGTACCCGCGAACTTGATATACTCCGGATTCGATATGAAACAGAAGTTAAAGAACACAAGATCGAACTGTTGAAAAAGGAAAGAACAATACAGCGAAGAATGATAGTGGCCTCTGTTGCAGGCCTTGCACTGGCCGGTGTTTCTCTTATTCTTGTATACCGTAATGTACGGTTTAGAACAAGGGTGAATAAAGAACTGGCAGATGCATATTCCCGTGTTAAGAAACTGTCCCGATCTGATACTCTAACAGGGCTTGCCAACAGAAGGGCAATGATGAAAAGCCTGGAGGACGAGCAGACCAGATCCTCCAGAACCGGCAGGCGCTACGGGCTGATCATGGCGGATATTGACGATTTCAAACGGGTGAACGATCGTTACGGTCATGCCTGTGGAGATGAAGTTCTTGTTGAGGTAGCCAGCCGTATGAAAAAGGCTCTCAGAAGTCAGGACTTTGCTTCCCGGTGGGGTGGAGAGGAATTCCTTCTTCTTCTGCCGGAAACATCACTGAATGGTGCTGCTAGAGTTGCCGAGAAAATACGAGAATTCATTGCAGATACTTCATTTCTGTGTGAAAAGAGCTCCTTAAATATGACTATGACATTTGGAGTATCCGAGGGAGGCGGAGTTCCCATTGATCATGCTATTCAACAGGCTGACGCAGCTATGTACCGGGCTAAACGGGAGGGCAAGAACAGAGTGGATTCCATATAGCAGGTTCAGTGGGTGTAAACGGTATTTCACAGTTCTTCAAAGTATTCAAAGGCATCCACAATGTCAAGGTACACACCGTCAAAACCAGCATCAAGAATTATGTCCAGGTATGAATTGCTGCTTCCAAAAATTATCGCCTGCCACTCCGGATACCAGTATCTGACCTTGTAGTTACCTGCCCAGTCAGGGTTTTCTGCATCAAGCCATTCCGGTTTATTGTTATTCCAGTCGCTCTGCCAGTAAAAGCGGTAGTTCTCCGCTTCCCCTATACTCATATAGCAGATAACCAGTCTGTCGCCGCCTGAACCTTTTGTTTTAAGTTGCAGTAACTCAAGATCTGTAAACATTTCTTCGTTGAAACAGAGGTCCATAATAATTACATCGTAGTTTGTGGCTGACACTGCATTAATCAGCTCCTGCTTCGTGGTGTAATTCTCACCGTTTATCAGGTAGAGGAAGTTCTGAGCCTGTGATATATCCGTAATATCATTGCTGTTCATGTTGTACGGTTCTGCCGGGTAGTCGGGGATGCTGTTCAGCTCTCTTTGGTCTGCAGCAAATGAAATAAATCCGTTTCCCTGGTTCTGAGAATATGAATCATCCATTTTGCTGTGGGTGAAACAGTAATCGGTGGCAAGAACCTCTACTCCATATTGTTCACAGAGTAGACAAAGCTCAAGAAGGTGCGCCTTATCTTCTGCTGGTGTTGCTTCATCATCATTGTAATACCCGTAGAACATGCTCTCTCTGCCGGTTGCATCCATGGCAGCAAGGTAGTCTGTGTATGGGGTTCCGTTTCCCTCCCCGGAATAGGTGATCAGTTCCTGGCCGTTCTGGGGAATTATTATAAAACCGCTGTTTATTCCTTTTGCATAGGTTCCAAGGTGTGTTACGAATTC
>JAGLDB010000291.1 GCA_023145935.1 Candidatus Sabulitectum sp.
TTGGGAACAGTGTCTTTTGTTTCCCTTGTACTCTGCACCAGTATCAGTTCAACCATTTCCCCAAGAAACCCTACCCTGTAAATGAGATCTTCCCTGGATACTACAGGAACATGCTTCACGGCTTTAAGATATCCACTTCTGTTGTACCCGAAGCTTTTTGCTTGTCTTCTAAATCTCTTCAGATCCAGCTCTTCAATAAACACTTGACCTATAACCAGAGATGCTATGTGCTTCTCCCTGAATGTTATGGGAATTGCGCAATTCACCAGCCCGAGCTCGCATTCCTCAAGAACCGCCTGACCCGGCTGATCCAGAAGGCTAAGAAGATGCCTGCTGCTGCTGACACAACCAACAGAAGATTCTGTGAACTCTCTGTGAAACTCAGAGCAGATATCCCGACATCCGGTATCAATCAAAATGTTCATGCCTGGATGGTCCAGAAGAACTACAGGAAAACCAGTAGCTTCCGTGTATTTTCGAAAGACTCTGCGAAGATCGTCCAGATCCACCAGAGCGCATATATCACACTCCTCATGGACTGAAGACTCGGCACTGTTTTTCTTTGTCATAACCACCTCATCGATTCACCCCTACGCACAATACATGCCTGATTCCATGACAGTAATAAATGATACAAGCTGCGGCAAATCAGGTCAAGAATAGATTTGCAAGTAGATGACAGTACCAATTCTACCTGAATAGCGTCCCGTCACAGCACATAATTATACTGATTTGAGGAGAATTGCAGAGAACAATTTCAATATGAAATTTCCATCGTACTTTTTCAGATCTTCAAGGGTTTCAACATAGACTTCGTGCAGATCCGGCAGGTCGTCCATGGGAAAGAATTCAGCTCCCATGGTTTCATCCGTTTCTCTCACAAGATCACCATCCCATTCATCAACTCGAAAAACAAGCACAAACATCTGCACTTTGTCTCCGTTTGGGTACGCAAATGAATAACGAGAGTGGGAATAGAGCGCAAATGGAGTAGCAGAAAGAACGTTCAATCCGGTTTCTTCCATCACTTCCCGTTTCAAAGCATCCAGGACAGAATCTCCTATTTCTACCGCTCCTGCCGGCATGCCCCACCTGCCTGAGTCCGTACGATGGACAAGAAGAACTCTTCCGTCTCCGTCCCGGATAACAGCACGCACACCGGGTACAATGATCCTCTTGTGGCCAACAAGCTTTCGAAGCTGACCCATGTATGATTCTTCAAACGAGCTGCTCATTTCTGACTCCACTCCCCTCTGCACAAATTTTCGCTGTAAAGAGAAAGAAGATCATTGCTGTCTGAATAGATCTTCAACCCGTTAGCATTACCGAATTCCTTAACCAACGACTCCGGAGAAAGAAGAAACCGTCCTTTCAAGCCAGGTACTTCATTGTTTTCATATCTTCGCAAAATTGTTTCAACAGAATCTATTTCCAGGTTTCCAATCCGCCACCAGGGCTCAAGTGTTCCAATGTTGGAGTAAACATCCCAATTGCTGCACACAAAAAACCACAGATCTTCCGGAAGTTCTTCCTTCAGGAACGGGGCACTGAGTATTTCGGAAACCAGTTCTGCCTCTGTGCTCCAGAGTGCTTCTCTATTTAGATGTATACGGGAAGATTTCAGAAGTTTTTCCGGAAGATCGGAAACCTGATCAATGGCTGGTCTGAGGTGCTCCAGTTTCCTGGCCTCTCCGTCTGGTCCCGGAAGGTTTAGAAATATCTTGAACTCATCATAAGATCCGGTGATCTTTTCCCGCAAAGCCAACAGATCGTCCAGTTCAGGCAATAGTTTTGTGGTTAGGAAAACCTGCCAGCGCGGTTTCATGCCCTGATCCAGCAATCGCTCTGTTGCAGTTAAAGCATCGGCGAAAGCACCTCTTCTTCTGTAAAACCAGTCTGTTGTTTCCTGCGTACCGAAAAAGGTGATCTGACAGGTGTCAGGGCCAACAGATTTTGCCCAGGGAAGGTACATTCTGTCTCTGGCTATCCGCCATATGCTCAGTAGCTCAAACCGGTTTGGCTTGCCGTCTCCCAGCTCTGTCTCAAGATCATACAGATCCCTGTAATCGTCTCTGAGATCCGGTTCACGAGAGTGAGTTGAAACTGCAAGTGTTCTTACGGGTGTATCTGTCTATTGAATGAATTCACGAAATTTAGCTACTCCCCACCGAACATCAGTTTCGGAGAGAGTACAGTTGTTTCCCATGCCAAGCCAGCAATGGCGGCAACTGTTGGGACATCCTGCCATATCAAAAGCAACACCAATTCGCTCTGCACTGATAATTGGCATATCAGGACTGCTCCTGCAGCGACAGCAGGTCCTCAATCAGTATTCTCAGCTCCTGTATGTTTTCTGCTTCGTGGTCTGCAGCCCTTGAATCCGATCTATCTACCCCGTACAACACAGTTTTCATTCCTGCAGAAGCAGCAC
>JAGLDB010000292.1 GCA_023145935.1 Candidatus Sabulitectum sp.
CCTGCAGGCTTTCAACCAGGTGTGATACGCTTGAAAGCTCTCGGGCTAGAGTAACTGCAGCTTCTGCATGCTTGAGCGCATCTTCGTACATACCCAATCGCATCTCCAGGCTTCTCAGGGCACAGTAAATGTTGACTCTTTCGCCTCCAATTGTCTTATTCAGACCACTCCTCAAAGGTTGTAGAGCGGAGGCAGGAGATCCTGAAAGATCATAAAGCTTCGCCATTAGTGGAAGAGCTTTCGGGTCAGAGGTATCCTTAAGAACATCTAAAGCACTCTTGATTTTACCCTGTCCCAGGTAGGCCTCTGCAAGAAGGAAGGTTTCACCTGTGCCTGACAGCCGGTCTGAAGCCTCCTGGAATCTTCCCAGTGCCATTAGTATCCTGCTTCTCAGGGCATCATTCTGATTTGAGACAAAATGGAGAGCTTCGGTGAATCTTCCCAGGGTGAATAAACTTTCAGCTTTTCTATCGTCTTTATTTGTACCGGGTAGTGCAGCAGTGTACCTGAAGGCCCCCTCTTCAAAAAGTGTTTTCCTGGAAAATGCTGGTTTTTTGATGTTTGTAACATCTTCTGCTGGAATCCTGCATCTGGGGCCGTACCACGATGGTCCTGCACAGAGTACCCTGATATTATCCGGAATCTCACAAAGAGGAAGATCAACCGCTGAAGTTACCAGTCCGTTGAGTGTAATTTTTTCCCCGGGGAAAAATTCCCGGACAGATGCACCGCACAGCACCAGACGAAGTCCAGACGGTATCAACCGGGTCATTTCTCTCAGAAGTGCTGTAAAATCTTCCTGATCTTCGCTGAGATCGTTAACGATCAGGAGCTTCTCTATTCCACTCAGACTGGTGAATGCATTACCCAGCAATTGTCTTGGAGATCTGGTCACCGTTCCAGCGGGAACATCCGGCAAAGGTCGTTTGTGCTCTCCTGGCGCACAGCGGATCACCCGGCATACCCATCCTTTTTGGGCTGCAATGCTGATCAGTTGATTGACATACAGGTCTCTAGTCTGCCAGCTTCCTCCCTGAATGACAGTAACTCCCAGGGCAGGTGCCAGTACATGGTTTGGATCAGTACCTGGCAAGTATCCGTATTTCTCCGCCGCTCTCAGTCGTTCTACACTACAGTTGCTGCACAAACTTTCGGCATCTTCAAGTTCAGTGGGATCTGAAAGCCAGTTCATTTTCAAAGCCGTTGAAGCGAGCATGTAAAGATCTGATATTGCACTGGGAATCCCGCCCGATCTAACTTCACAGGGAGCATCTGGATGAACTGTCAGAAGACCATCTCCCCAGAAGACCAGAGAGATGTTTCCCTCTCTTTGGCGGAAGCTGTATTCATCGATGGAAAGGTGATTCATTCCTGATTCATGCAGAACTCGCAGAGGTTTTATGAGTTTAGTCAACCTTTGACCTCTCTCTAGAGGCTGCAGACTGTTGGTTCTGATTGAAAGGCACCTGCTTCCGTCAGGCAGTTCGGAAAGTCCGTCGGGGATAAGAATTGCTGCTGAAGTTCCAATAAGGGAATACAGGTTTCTCAGATATTTTACAGGAATACCAGTTGGAAGAATCCTGCCAAGCCTCCTGTCACCCAGGCTGTCTACGAATTCTATGTGAGTTCTTCCGTTAGAACTATGAGTTCTCAGGGAAATATTCTGTATTTCTACTGCTTTCAATGTAATCCTCCATCTGCTTGTAACATAGGCGTTGAAGCGAGAGTTAGCAATGTAACAAAGCTCTACTTCCTGTTTATGCGGGAAAAAATACTATAGAGTGGAAAAAATTCCCTAAAAGGTCAATTCCGTATTTCTATAAATTTTGTCATATTGTTTATTGATAACAGGATAGCTCTCTGGCATATCAATTGCTTTTGGAAGTGGTGCACGAAATTGTTTGTGTACTAAATTTAGAAAGAGTGGCCACTCATGAACTATGTATTTGTTGCGCTTTGTCTGTTCTCCATAACCAATGCAGTAGAGTTGTTTTATGATGACGGTACTTTCGGAGGAATGAGTATTGGTCTTTCCGGTGTCTGGTTTCACACAGAAGACTTTTTCCCGTCTGCATCCACTATTCAGCTTACTGGGGTCGAGATGTGGTTTTATCACCACTCCTCCTATCCCTGGGATACATCGGAATTTTATCTTGAAATCTGGTCCGGAGACGATGAGTCTTTTTTGCAGGAGCAGCTGTATCAATCACTTGAGACTGCTATTCACTACTCCCCTGTTCTGGTTGATGTTTCGCAGGAGAACATCACGGTTGGCTCCGATTTCTGGATATTGGAGAACACTGAACTCAGTGCGGGTGGATGGCCCTCTGCTATTCTGGACGGGTCACCTCCGATCATCCCTCACAGTTATGGAAATGAAGGTTGGATTATCACCGGGGATCTGTTCTTCAGATGTTTTGCTG
>JAGLDB010000293.1 GCA_023145935.1 Candidatus Sabulitectum sp.
CCTGCAGGCTTTCAACCAGGTGTGAGACGCTTGAAAGCTCTCGGGCTAGAGTAACTGCAGCTTCTGCATGCTTGAGCGCATCATCGTACATACCCAGTCGCATCTTCAGGCTCCTCAGGGCACAGTAAATGTTGACTCTTTCGCCTCCAATTGTCTTATTCAGACCACTCCTCAAAGGTTGCAGAGCGGAGGCAGGAGATCCTGAAAGATCATAAAGCTTCGCCATTAGCGGAAGAGCTTTCGGGTCAGAGGTGTCCTTAAGCACCTGAAGAGCTTTCCCTATTATACCCAGTCCCATAAAGGCTTCTGCAAGAAGGAGGGCCTCACCGGTATCGCTCAGCCGATCAGAAGCCTCCTGAAATCTTCCCAGTGAAATTAGTATCCTGCCTCTTAGAGCATTATTCTGCTTTGAAACAAACTGAAGTGCTTCATTGAATCTGCCCAGGATGAAACAGCTTTCAGCTTTGCTGTCATCCTCTTTCTCGCCGGGGAGAGCAGCAGTGTACCTCCAGGCGCCTTCTTCAAAGAGAGTTTCTCTGGAAAAGGCAGGCTTCTTTATCCCTGTAACACCTTCTGCTGGAACCCTGCATCTGGGGCCATACCATGATGGTCCCGTGTGCTGTATCCTGATGTTATCTGGGATCTCACCAAGAGGAAGATCAACTGTTGAAGTTACCAGTCCTTTGATCCTAAGTCTTTTTCCCGGGAAATATTCCGGAACAAATGCTCCGCACAGTATCAGACGAAGACCCGCTGGGATTAACCTGGCCATTTCTCTCAGGAGTGCAATAAAGTCTTCCTGATCTTCTCTCAGATCATTAACGATAAGGAGTTTTTCGATTCCACCCATACCGGCGAATGTATTTTCCAGTAATTTTCCCGGAGAGTCGGTCACTGTTCTTGCAGGAATATCCGGCAAAGGCCGTCTCAGTTCTCCGGCTGCACAGCGAATCACTTTGCAAACCCACCCTTTCCGGATTGCTATACAGGTCAGTTGATTCACATACAGGTCTCTGGTCTGCCAGCTTCCTCCCTGAATGATGCTGACTCCCGTGGTCGGTACGGTTATCGGCATTGGAACAGTATAGGGAGAGTATCCGTACTTCTCTGCTGTTTTCAGCCGTGCTGCAATGTTGTTGCTGCTGAGAGTACCGGCATCTTCAAGTTCAGCAGGACCTGAAACCCAGTTCATTTTTAAGGCAGTGGAAGCAAGCATGTACAGGTCCGATATTGCACTGGGAATCCCGCCCGATCTAACTTCACAGGGAGCATCTGGATGAACTGTCAGAAGACCATCTCCCCAGAAGACCAGAGAGATGTTTCCCTCTCTTTGGCGGAAGCTGTATTCATCGATGGAAAGGTGATTCATTCCTGATTCATGCAGAACTCGCAGAGGTTTTATCAGTTCAGTCAACCTTTGACCTCTCTCCAGAGGCTGCAGACTATTGGTTCTGATTGAAAGGCACCTGCTTCCGTCAGGCAGTTTAGAAAGTCCGTCGGGGATAAGAATTGCTGCTGAAGTTCCAATACGGGAATACAGGTTTCGCAGACATTTTACAGGAATACCAGCTGGAAGAATCCTGCCAAGCCTCCTGTCACCCAGGCTGTCTACGAATTCTATGTGAGTTCTTCCGTTAGAGCTATGAGTCCTCAGGGAAATATTCTTTATTTCTACTGTTTTCAATGTATTCCTCCATCTGCTTGTAACATAGGCGTTGAAGTGAGAGTTAGCAATGTAACAAAGCTCTACTTCCTGCAAATTCGGGAAAAAATACTGTAGAGTGGGAAAAATTCCCTAAAAGGTCAATTCCGTATTCCTATAAATTTTATCATATTGTTTAATGACAATAGTATAGCTCTCTGGCACATCAATTGCTTTGGAAGTGGTGCACGAAATTGTTTGTGTACTAAATTTAGAAAGAGTGGCCACTCATGAACTATTTATTTGTTGCGCTTTGTCTGTTCTCCATGACCAATGCAGTAGAGTTGTTTTATGATGACGGTACTTTCGGAGGAATGAGTATTGGTCTTTCCGGTGTCTGGTTTCACACAGAAGATTTTTTCCCGTCTGCATCCACTGTTCAGCTTACCGGGGTCGAGATGTGGTTTTATCACCACTCCTCCTATCCCTGGGATACATCGGAATTTTATCTTGAAATCTGGTCCGGAGACGATGATTCTTTTTTGCAGGAGCAGCTGTATCAATCAGTTGAGACTGCTGTTCACTACTCTCCCATTCTGGTTGATGTTTCGCAGGAGAACATCACTGTTAGCTCCGATTTCTGGATATTGGAGAACACTGAACTCAGTGCTGGTGGATGGCCCTCTGCTATTCTGGACGGATCACCCCCGATCATCCCTCACAGTTACGGAAATGAAGGCTGGATTATCACCGGAGATCTGTTCTTCAGATGTTTTGCTG
>JAGLDB010000294.1 GCA_023145935.1 Candidatus Sabulitectum sp.
CAGGACAGAATACGAGAGAGCAATTGAGGGGATTTACTATCTACCACTGGAGAAGAGATCGGTGTTGATTGATATCGAATCAGGTTTTCAGGTTACCCGTTCAGGCATTGCAGGTATTGGATATCTGGGAGGCAACGGTTACGGAATAGCATCTTACGGTGACTCTATTCGTTTCTATGATAACAATCTTAATCTGGTCAAACAGGTATTCAATAGAATAGCAAACACAAGTCATTACTCGACCAGCTTCGCTATTGATGGTTCCATGATGGTTACCAGGCGCAGTGACACTTATGATGATCTGAGAAACAATGCAACCTTGAGAGCCTATGATTGCTACGGTAATGTTCTTTGGGATGCAGAACCTTCGGAGATTGGAGGGTCGGGAGTTTCTGAAAACGGTCAGTTTGTGTATGCATTCAGTCGGAACAGCTTGATGCGTCTTGATGGGAAGGATGGCTCATTATTTTGGGAAGAGCCGATCGAGGATCAGCTATGTATCAGCACATACAGCCGAAGAGGTTGCGCATGTGCTTTTGAAACAGATCTGCCGCCGGAAGGAGTGAGAGAAAACCTGGGCAGAGAAAGATTCTTATATGTTGTAACAGATATTGCTGATGGCAACATAAGGTTTAACAGAATCTCTTTCTTTTCAAGAAGTATCGGTCTTTTCAGTTGTGTGACTGTTAATGAGTCAGGCTCTTCTCTGTGGAGGACTTACTTTGGAGAAGGTTTGGATATGGATCTCTCCAAATATGAACTATGTTTTTTTACCGAAATGGGTGAATTGCTGTTTGTTCATAGAATTAATGGACACGGAAACATACGCAACGGTCTCTGGCGAAACACAATGGATCTCAAGCCCAACTCAATTGACTCAATTGGCAACAGGATAATCTGGTTTGAAGAATCAGTTATTCATATTTTGACCCTTCAAGAAGAAGGGATATCATAATGAGCTTTTTCAGGTTCATTCTTCTGACAATATTACTATCATATGCTTCTATTGCTGTTGGCACTTCTCCAGGAGATATCCCTTTATCATTCCCTTTCTTTCAAAGTGGTCAGAGTTCTGGAATTCCTGATGAATTGATGGTCGGGTATGGCGATTGGTGTGTTGCTTTTGAGGGTATTCATCCTGGTATTGATTTTTTTACTTCATCGGAAACAGACCAGGTTCTCAATCCATTTGATCAAACCATGTATTCTCTTGGAGCTGAATATGAGGCTGATCCTAATTATGTTGGTTATTCGATTGGAATAGGCTCTTATGGATCAGATGACGGCTGGGCTTTGATACATCTGGGAGATGATGTGTATGATCCAGCAGCAGCCAACGATTGGTGTGATAAGCACAAAAGAGATACGGAGCTTCCAGCAAGAGCGCAAATTGACACATGCAGCCAGTATGGTAGTATGCCCCTTCATCTTCATGTGCAGTGGTCGCATTGGGAGTATGAGCAGGGGGCACCTGGTGTTTATGTATTGAACAACCCCTGGGAAACCCTTGAGAATCCTTTCAGCAGCTTTGTTCCGGGAGCATTGCTTGGATACGATCAGGTTAGTTTCAAACGTGTGTGGGCTGAATCGTCTTTCCTTGGATCGGATTCAACAAACAGCGGTGTATTTCTTCTACCAGAGGGGGATGAATCATACAGCGACTATGTAGCAGATGTTGATAGTAGCCAGATAAGTGGTTTTCAGAAAATCACCCATGGTGCAATTGATATTGCAGTATCTCCCTTTTCTCAGCAGAGCGCACATCAGACTAATGAAGGTAACGGCATTTTCTCCGTTGGGTATGAAATCTTCTATCAGAACCCATTCTCTGAGGAGTGGGAGTCAACAGAATCTGATGATGGCAACTGGGGATACCGTGAACTTTTTCAAGCAGAGGGCCAGATTGAAGAGCCGACTGTCTTCGAAGAAATATATGAAGCACTCTTTATGGATGCTGGGGTTACCTATTTTAACAATGCTTACATCGTTACCAACAGCCATGCCGATGACCCTACTGGCTGGGACAATGTCTTTTGTGGTGAGGGATGGGAAAACAACTGGAATGATGGAATTTGCCAGGGAGCCTAGGACACTTTCCTTGCAAATCCCGACATTTCAGGAGATCCCTCGGCTAACAGGGAAGCGTTCTTTCCAGACGGTCGTTACGCAGTAGAGGTTACTGCTGTGAGCCATGGATCAAGGGAACTAGGAACCGAGATGCTTCCAGTGGATAATCTTGATGGAATTAACCCGGAAACACAGGGAGTGATTGTAGACAATTTCCTGCCTGGTGTGGGGGCAGTGATAGTTTACACTTCAGAGTATTCCGGCGGTGAATCTTCAGTTGATGTAAAATACATGGCGAAATGGGTGCTGAAAAGTGATCTGGATACTTCGGAATACATGGAACAAATTGAGTAT
>JAGLDB010000295.1 GCA_023145935.1 Candidatus Sabulitectum sp.
TTGTCTATCTGAGCTTCTGAAGGCATGAAGCCCTCTTCAACAAGTTTTACCTGTGCTGGATGTATACAGCCTTTTCCAACAAATCCCAGGGTTTTTGCTTCCTTGATGCTTTTTAACAACCCCTCTGTATTCTTCACGTCAGCGTAGACTGTGTCGATAGGCTGCAGATCTGCTGCCCTTGCAGCAAGAACTACAAGGCTTCGTGCTGTGAAGCTTTCAGTGCCTGCGGGAGTGGGCATAATTCCTATCTCTGCAGTGAGATCCTGAATACCAAGAGTGAGCGCAGCCATCTCTGGAACAGAATCGGCTATGGGCAGGGCGTTCAGAATTCCTCTGGGACTTTCCAGGATTGGCATGAGCCATGGAAAGGCTTTTCTGCCGCAGAGATCCATAACTGTTTCAACCATATCTCTAATGGCGGCAACATCTTCAGCCAGTTCAACTTTTGGCAGAAGAATGTGCTGAACAGGCTGGGGAACGATCCAGCTGAGATCATCTGCCGCTCTCTCTCCCTGATTTATCCTGACCATGACTTCCGCTTGACCAAAGTCTGTATTTGCAAGTGCGTAGGCAACCAGTATCCGTGCTTCATCTTTTCTGTCTGGGGCCACACTGTCCTCAAGATCCAGAATGATTCCATCAGCTCCGGCAGCGGCAGCTTTCTCTATAAAACGAGGCTTGTTTCCCGGGGCATAAAGTCGGCTTCGTCTTGCTCGGTCTTTTGGCTGAACACTCCACTTTGCAGCAGGTGGCAGGGGAAGGAATGTTTCTCCAAGCTCTTTTCTTACAGAGGCCTCGAATCTGGCTGCAGCCACCCATGGGGCAGCGCCGGAGTCTTCTCCGGTGACAGTTCCCCTGGATATCTCAAGTCTATCTGCAGTGAGTAGAATTGCCTTCTTCTGTTCAGGAGTAAATCCTGAGAGGGAAAGAGTGCTTCCATCTTTTGAAAACTCAACAAGAATGTCTGATTTTACCTTTGGTCCATAGTAACCTGCTTTTGAGGGCATCCCATACCTCCTGTTAATTGTCCTGATAGGCCGGACATGTGTTGCAGTCAGCAGATGTAGTACAGCCTGTTTCGTTTGTTAGAAGAAAAGTGAACCCCGAATCGGGATCACATCTGAAACTGTAGCGAGCCAGATACTGATAGACAATACCTGCCCGTTCTGTGTCGTAAGGTTCGTATTCTATTGCAAACAACCTGAAACGTCTTTCTTCCGAAAGTGCATTTGCTTGAACCTGCCATGGAGAGAGTTCAGCTTCCGAGCGGAAATCCATCCACCACGGGGCAATAACGCCTGCAAGTTCGGGGATTGACTCCAGTACTGTCTCCCAGTCGTTTTCAGTGGCTTGAATAAGTACCATCTCGGGCCCTTCAGCCCCTTGCAGGTCGTTGAACATATCCACACCCCGGTCTCCATCCACATTGGAGAATGTAAGAATGTACAGCGAGTCTTCGTTTAACGCATTGTAGATGCCGGGAGGTCCTGTCTGTTCTGGCTGAGCGTCTTCATGTACATCAATAATTACGTCTCCAGACTGGAAGATGTAGCTTGCCATGCCGCGAATACCCATGATGCCAAAGTATACAGCAACAAAGATCGCAGCGTACTTGGCAATTGAATTCAGCCAGCGTTTTTTGCTGAAAAGTCCGATGATCGCAAATGGCAGCATGTATACAGTGGTGCCAAGAAAGAAACCTGTGAAAAGCATTGCTCCGTTCAGGGCTCCGTTTGCTGCAAAGGCACTGGTAAGAGCTATGAGAAAAGCCGGACACACAGTGAACCCGGTAAGAATTCCAAGAAGAATGGGGCTTTTTGTCAGCTTGGCCCATTTGGGAATGTTGCAGCCACTGCATGTTTTGTTTACTCTCACCACTGAAACGATCAGGTAGACAGAGAAAAGAATGTAGCCGGAGAATGTAAGTGGGATTCGCACAGAATTTGGTATTGACCCGCCGATCATGCCCATGATGGCTCCGAAGGCGGCATAAGAGACAAACCGCCCCAGGTTTAGCATAACTATAGTTACAAATGACTCTTTTGGTGTTCGCTTTTCGCTTAAAAGGTATGTAAGGTAAATGGGGCCGCAGGATGCAAGGCATGAAATTCCTGTGGCGAGACCGAGCCCGGTCCCTTCAGCAAGTCCGGTGAGCATGAATGATTCCCTTCACTGAGTAAAAAAAGCCGCGATTGATATTTGTGAGATAACAATCGCGGTAAGTTTTGTTCCCGATAGTTTTAGAACTGTGCCGGGTAGAACCCAACGCCTCCTCTGAGCTTGCCCCATACATCATTGGGAGCAAGGTTGGATGCTTCACGCTCGTAGATCACAAAAGTGTTCAGGCCGTTGTTCATACGAAACTCAAGACCTCCGCCAATGATCTCTCTTGTGCGATAA
>JAGLDB010000296.1 GCA_023145935.1 Candidatus Sabulitectum sp.
CAATGGTAAAGTACCGGTCTGTCTTTTCGCCTTTCCTGAAGGTGAAATAGTGTCAGGTGGTTGTGTCATTCCGACACAGTATTGAATCTATCTTCTTTGAAATGGGCGGATATATGTAATACAGGCCAATAAAAGATGCAAACTTCTGGCCTGTCTCTTGCTAATACTGTAGATAAAAGGAGAAAAATATGACACTTGAGAAATTAACGATCAAAGCACGGGAAGCAGTGACTGAAGCGGTAAACTCTGCTTCTTCAGCAGGTAATCCCGAGGTTACTCCAATGCACATCATCCATGCACTCACAGGAGATGATTCCGGTACAATACCCGGGGTGTTGAATTGTCTTGGCGTACAGCTTGCCCTGCTCAATGACCACATTAGAGATGCCATTGGTAATCTACCCCGATCTTCAGGAGGGGCTCAACCAGCTCTATCCCGTTCCACGCTGAATGTTCTGAAAACTGCCGAAAAGACATCCAACAGGATGAAGGACGATTTTGTAGCCAGTGAACACATCTTCATGGGTGTTCTGTCTTCTAATGGAAAAGCTGCTGAGGTACTTCTCGAATCTGGAATTACCGAGCAGAATTTTCTCGAGGCCTTGTCGCAGATAAGAGGATCTTCAAGGGTAACAAGCGAGAACGCCGAGGACAGCTATGAGGCTCTTAAAAAGTACACAAAAGATCTTACAGCTCTTGCCAGGCAGCAGAAGCTTGATCCGGTAATAGGCAGAGACGAAGAGATAATGCGCACTATGCAGATACTCTGCCGCCGCAGGAAGAACAATCCTGTTCTTATCGGAGAGCCTGGTGTAGGCAAAACTGCTATTGCAGAAGGGCTTGCAGGCAGAATAGCCGAGGGTGATGTTCCGGAAACCCTAAAGAATAAAAGCCTTTTGGCGCTGGATATGGGTGCTCTTATCGCAGGTGCGAAATTCCGTGGAGAATTTGAAGAGAGGCTGAAAGCAGTTCTTTCAGAGATATCTGCCAGCGATGGCAGGGTTATTCTTTTCATAGACGAAATGCACACTCTGGTAGGAGCTGGTGCTTCTCAGGGATCAGTAGATGCAGCAAACATGCTTAAACCTGCTCTTGCCAGGGGAGAGCTGCACTGCATAGGGGCTACCACACTTGATGAATACAGAAAGTACATTGAAAAGGACGCTGCGCTTGAGAGACGATTCCAGCCTGTTCTTGTTGAGCCTCCTTCTGTGGAGGATACGGTGAACATCCTGCGGGGTCTCAGAGAGAAGTATGAAGTTCACCACGGAATTCATATTCAGGATTCTGCACTGGTGGCTGCAGCCACACTGAGTGACAGATATATCTCCGATAGATTTCTGCCTGACAAGGCCATTGATCTTGTGGACGAAGCAGCCAGTCGTCTGAGGATAGAGATAGACAGTATGCCAGCGGAAGTTGATGCCTTGAAACGACAGATCACCAGGCTTGAGATCGCCCGGGAGGGGTTGAAGCGGGAGAGAGACAAGGCATCAAAGAGCAAACTTGGCGAGGTTAAAAAAGAGATTGCTGATCTCAAGGAGGAGTATTCTGCACTGGAGGCCAGATGGAAGAACGAAAGGGAGGCCATAAATCGCACCAGAGAGCTTTCCCGGAAGCTGGATGATCTTCGCATTGAGGAGAAAAAGGCAGAAAGAAACGGTGACCTTTCCGAGGTGGCCCGGATCAGATACGGTGATCTCCGAACTGTTCAGGATGATCTTGATAATGCAAGAAAAGAACTGGCTTCTTTGCAGAAAAATGGTGCGATGCTCACAGAGGAAATTACTGCGGAACAGATTGCTGCTGTGGTTTCCAGGTGGACTGGAATTCCTGTGTCCAGAATGCTCGAGGGAGAGCGAGAAAGACTTCTTCATATGGAGGAAGCGCTGAAGCAGAGTGTGGTGGGGCAGGATTATGCAGTAGGTGCAGTATCCAGGGCCATTAGAAGAGCAAGAGCAGGAGTACAGGATCCAAACCAGCCTTTGGGCAGTTTCATCTTTATGGGACCTACAGGTGTAGGAAAAACTGAGCTTGCAAAGAGTCTTGCAGACTTTCTTTTTGACAGTCCGGAAGCCATGATCAGGGTGGATATGAGTGAGTTTATGGAAAAACATTCTGTTTCAAGGCTTATCGGAGCGCCTCCCGGTTATGTGGGCTATGATGAGGGTGGTTATCTAACTGAAGCCATTCGCAGGAAACCGTACTCTGTGGTGTTGTTTGATGAGATAGAGAAGGCTCATCCGGATGTGTTCAATGTATTTCTTCAGATCCTGGACGAAGGAAGGCTCACTGATGGGCAGGGCAGAACCGTGGATTTTCGTAATTCCGTGTTGATAATGACCTCGAATCTGGGTAGCGACTGGATTGGAACAGTTGGCCGGGAACTGGCTC
>JAGLDB010000297.1 GCA_023145935.1 Candidatus Sabulitectum sp.
TCACCACTTCTTCTGGCTTCGCTCAGACGCTCCAGAATTCTGTGAGACAGATGTATAGGATAGGGCATAAGAGCTTTGGTCTCATTACATGCAAAACCGAACATCATTCCCTGATCACCGGCACCATCGTGGCTCACCACCCCACTGTCAATATCAGTGGACTGAGCATGCAGTCTAATTTCATAATCATTCTTTTCAAAGTGAAAACCTATTTCAGGAAGAGTGTAGCCTATATCCCTGATAGTATCTTTTGCGAGCTGCGCATAATCAACTTCACCTCTGGCTTTCACTTCTCCCGCCAGAAGGCAGAAGTTAGTAGTTACCAGTGTTTCACACGCAACATGTGCGTTGGGGTCCAGTGTAAGATGGGCATCGAGCACAGCATCAGAGATCTGGTCACAGATCTTATCAGGATGGCCTTCCGAAACTGATTCACTTGTAAACATCTTTCTCATGGAAATCTCCATTCCTCTAAAGCAAACAAAAAATGGCCGTCATCCGACGACCATGAGGCAATGGCTGACGGCTTTTTAGTACTTTTTTTATCGTGGTTGCAATACACCTCAAATCAGTCCACTCGTGCTTGCAATATAGACAAAGACCTGAAACCGGTAAAGGGTTCCAAATCTTTGCCCGTATAAATTTACTATTCCTCCAGAGAATCACCTGCTGTGCTTTTCAAGTAGGAAGTATTTCCATTTCCAACTGCTCCGGAAAGCTTCTCTGAAAGGGAATCCATGTCGTCAGCAAACCGATGAATAAGAGCGTTGGCCTCCAGAATTGCCTTTCTGCTCTCTCTCTCTGCTTCCAGACGCTTGTTTCTCTCTTGAGCAGTAGAGACCCACTCCGTCTGTCTAAGCCCCTCAAGATAGCTTTTGCCGGAACTGTCCGGGAAAAGGTAGTAAAGAAGCTTCTCGTGAGTTGTCTCTGCAAGTGGCAGCTCTGTACCTGAAGCAAGAGGTATTCTTCTGTTAAAACTAGAGGAATCGTATTCCCTCTCTTCTCTGAATCCGCATACTTCCTCCCTGTAGTCGGCATCGATGGGGAAAGGGGTCTTTCCGTAATAACCGGCAATCAGGTTAAAGTACTGAACAGGATTCACAGATTTACCCATTGCAGTGAAGTATGCCTTCACACCAACAATCTGTGAAGTCGGGGTAACCAGAGGGCACCAGCCTGCCTTCTGCCTGATCTCCTGAACAGCTTCCAAAGCCCTGCCAAGATATTCTGACTTGTTGTCTCTGGCCAGCTGATTGACAAAATTGCTGTACATGCCACCGGGGATCTGAGCACTGAGGACTTCCATATTCGGTTCAGGGAACCCGCAAGCTCGCTCCATGGCATGGGTCACTTCCAGAGCTCTGTCTATTTTACCCTGTGCCAGATCACCCAGAATTTCCTCTACCATAGGGAGAAGCTTTTCTCTTCCCGGCCAGACCGAGTGATGAATCTTCAGATCGAATTCCTTTTCAACCTCCGCAACAACCGCATACATCTCATCATGAATGGGTTTCAATACTTTTTCGGAAAAATCGAGCCCTGTGGGTATACCAAGGACTTCTGCAAAAAGAGAAAGTATCTCAATTGAAGGGTGAGATGATCCTCCGGCCAACGGAAGAAAAGCAGTGTCGATCTTGTCTATACCGGCAAGCATGGCGATAACTGCAGAGATATGACCGTAACCGGGCGTGCAATGGGTGTGTGAGACAACCGGTACTGTAAGAGCCCCCTTCAGAGCACGGTAATACTCCCAGGCCTCTGCTGGCGTTTTCAGACCAGCCATGTCCTTGTCGCTCACCATGTGAGCACCCATCTTTTCCAGCTCTACACATTTCTGAACGAAGTGATCAATGCTGTACGGCGATCCGGTTGTGTAGCAAACTGCAGCATCAAAAATTCCGCCGGCTTCATTTACTCCATCAAGTGCGGCCTTGAAGTTCGGAGTGTAATTCAAAGCATCAAAAATACGCATAACACTTGCTCCGGCTTTCACCGCTTCTCTGTTAAAATCTCTCACAATATCATCCGGATAAGGATCGTATCCAAACAGGTTCTGCCCTCTGGATAGAGCCCGTAATCCTGCATTGAACGGCTTTGCCATCTCGCTCATCTTTTGAAGCCGACTGAAGGGATTTTCTCCCAGGTACCTCATGGCGCTGTCAAGCGTTGCTCCGCCCCATACCTCCAGAAGGTTAACACCTGTATTCAAAATAAGCGGCAGAAGTCTTAGAACTTGTTCTGTAGACATCCTTGTGGCAAGCAAAGACTGCTGACCATCCCTGAGACTCAAATCTACGAACTCAACCGAATCACGAGACACGGCTTCCATCCTTGGAGCGGGTCTTCTAAGGAAGAAATTCTTTATTGACATTACATC
>JAGLDB010000298.1 GCA_023145935.1 Candidatus Sabulitectum sp.
AGGTCCATTAACAAGCGATGCAGGATCGTCTCCAAGCATTACTTTCTCATTAGTGATCTGATTGGGAGATCCGTGCCCCAGAAAGAGCATAGCTCCCATTCCCCGGTTCCAGAGTTCTCTAAAAGCGTTGCGAGCATCCGGCTTTTCAGGATGAATTCCATCAGGCGTTGTACCTGGAGGCCAGGGAAATTCGATAAGATAAAACTTCTCGGGCTTCACATAGTATGGAAGAGATTCATAGCAGAGATCCTCCATGTCGTATGTGTGAACACTTTCTGTAACCGAGTGGTCCGACCACTCATCATCGGCAAAAAGAACAAACCGGTTGCTCCAGCTTCCTTCTCCCTGGCCTGAATGGTACAGAATGCTTTTTGCGCTCACTGCTCCGAAAGCGGAAGCATCACCTGCAGGAATTCTTGCAATGGGAATCTCTGGAAATATTGCATCTTCATGAACCTGCACAAACCAGTCGTCTTCTGCCCATGATGTATAGCCTGAACTTCGCATAAAAATCATAGCAGGAACAAGATCGGGAAGTGTGGTGGAGTAGCCCATGGGATCATAGTGTGCGTCGCCACCCAGAATTACAGTACTCAAAGGCGTTGACCAGGAATCCATTCCCCAGCGTACAGCTGATCTGATGGCCCCGGGATCTTTTATACCCTGTCCAAACTCATCATAGATCTCGCTTGTAGTGGCTGTAACAACCTCAAGACCCATGCTCTCCATAAGAGAGGCCAGCCCAATGGCGTCATCTGCAAAATCATCAGGAACGACAAGCAGCCTGTCTCCTGAGGAAACAGTACCCACAAGTCTGCCCGGTGAAGCTGGAGAGATCGACTGAGGAGAATTCCAGGAACCCCCTGCAACAACCATGATCGATGTGGAATCATGAAGACCAAGTGAAAAATTCAGAGAACCACCTGTCTGTTCTGCTCCTGAAATGATCGCCGGATCCATAAGATCAGACACATCAAAAGCCTGGCTGCCTCCGGAAAAAGAAAAATTGTAACGGCTGGTAAGCCCCTGAAAGAAAAGCCGGCGACTGGAGGCTGTTGTTGAAACCGGATATGTCAGCTCTATATGATCAAGATAAAAATCGGAGGCAGGGTCATTGGATGAAAAGCTTATCTGAAAATGATCAAGATCGGAGATATCTACATTCTTGAACAGAGCCTCTTTCGGTCCGGAACCGCTTAGTTCAACCGTACCCCCGCCTTGAAGGGTCACAGTATACGCCGCTGACTCTGAAACAGCAAAGGCCAGAGTTACATCTGCAACCCCTGCTATATCGGTAAGATTCAAGGGAACAGAGGTTTGTTCGCCGGAATTGATCTTCTTCCAGAACCACCCGGTTCGAAGTTCATACTGAGGCATCCAGTAACCGCCATCCTCAAGATGAACATTGTGTTCCACAGTATTGCCCCAAACGGGAGAACCGTCAGGAGAACCGGGTTCACTCTGCATCCTGGCCCCGGACTCTCCGCCCCATGTAAGCCAGTAAATTCTCTCTTCTGCATACCGGTGAAAAAGCCACTTAAGAGAGCCGTCACTGTACTCATACCTGTTCAGCCCTCCAGCAAGAAATCTAATAGTGTCGTCGCCGTTGAAAATACCATCGCCATTTTTATCATCAACAATGGCTGGCACCGGCAGAAGAGTGTGTTCAGTTTCCTGTGCCTGGGCGAACTGAGTACCCGGCCCTGAAAAAAGAGCCATGGTCTCAATTGGAGATCCGCTTGCATTGCAGCCTGCCGCCTCCAGGTCGGAGCATGCTACCTGGTATCCACCGGTATCCTCAACAAGTATCCTTGCCCATGGTTTTCCCCAGAAAGGGCTTGAGGCTCTGCTGCTACCATGCGGGTAGTACACATTCCCCTCTGCAACACCGTAAAGAAGATGATCCTCTGGAATTCTCTGCCCGGAAGTACCGCCATTCCAGTCAAGTGAAACAGATACCGATGAGGTTAAACCTCTTTCGGTAAATGGGTAAATGTTAACCACAGCCACCTGAGTGCCAGCCAGCGGGAAAACCCCTTCAAATTCCACCGCGTGAACTGTACGGTCAACTGGAGTAACTGGAACTTCCCGGGAATCAAGCCCGGTTCCCACCAGCACCCCGGCTCTTGGTATGGCGATTCTGCCCACAGAAGCGGTTGAAGAAACTTCAGTATAACTGAGAACCGGTTCAACACCATACGGGACCGGTATGAATATTGTCTTCACCGGGTACATGGGAACTCCCGGTTCGTTCAGGTTTACCGTGCCATCAACAGCTGGAATTCCGCTTATGCCAAAACTGGGAGGATCGAAGCTGAATGTACCGCTCCAGGAGGCTGCCAGAACAGCCATCAGTGACAATACGATCATGTTCT
>JAGLDB010000299.1 GCA_023145935.1 Candidatus Sabulitectum sp.
TTCTCAAGGGGCTCTGGCGCCTCGACCGTGTCTCTCAACGAACCATTTTCTGGTTCAATGCAACCATCGGTAACAAGCCCATACCAAAGTCGGAGAAGAGCTTCAGGAACCCAGTAATACAGGCAAAGGAAATCAAACTGGAGATGGAGTTGAACGATCTCACCAGAGCAGACCTTGCAAGAAAACTAGGAATTTCAAGAGCAAGAGTAACTCAGATGCTGAATCTGTTGAAGCTGCCGGAAGACTTGAAAGAGGAGATTGAGGCGATGGGGGATTACTGGGAAAGAAGGCTGGTGACAGAAAGAATGCTGAGGAGCAGGTTGGTGTGAGTCGGCCGTAAGC
Source organism: Candidatus Sabulitectum sp. (assembly GCA_023145935.1). The sequence continues at coordinate 343 of JAGLDB010000299.1, forward strand.
AGGCAAGCGATGAATGCAACGGTAGAATGCGGTAAGCGAAATTGCTTGATTTAGTTCCCTGCTCGGAGAGATCATATTATAATGCTGATGAATGACTTTATCACCTTGACATGTTTCTAAATTCAACCGCATATTCACAATTGGAATCCGTCGAGCCATTAGTGTTCTATGTTCTATAGAATGAATAGAGGAACAAAAGACCATATCCAGGATATGTGCTAATACAACTTATCCGGGAGGGTGTAATGAGATTCATAGTTCTTTTTATTGTGTTGCTTGTTTTCTGGTTTGCTGCATGCGATAATACCGGTCCTTCATACCCAAACTTCCCCATTACATCAATTGAGTTTACTGGAGACTCTACAGGACTTGATCAGCAGTCTAGAGGGGCCGGATCTGTTCCTTACTGCGAATTTACAATTGAGTGGGACGCTCCTTTGCTTGATACCAGGTTTGAATACAAGGTGTACCGAAGCCAGGAACCCGGGATTGAGAGTAATCCCGAGAGTGCAGAAGAACTCACTCTACTTCAGAGTACCTCATGGGTTGATTCAGAGGAACTCGAATGGAACACCGGATACTACTATGCTGTTAAAGCGGTTCCTTCCCAGGGTGGAGATAGATGGAGCAATGAGATTCTTGTCCAGACTCCCACTTCCCCATTTCCTACTCCTGGAGAGCTCTCTTATGAGAAGTTCCTTTTTAAGATCTGCTTTCTTTCATGGGAAGCCTGCTCAGACAGCGGATTCCAGTCAGCTTGTTTGCTGAGATCATTGCATGAAGATATTGAGCACTCTTATTACCCCAGGGATACTCTGTTGATTACTACCGATCATAGTGCTGGTCAGTTCACTGATTCCACTATCGTCGGCAGAGATCCAAGGTACTATGTGCTTGCAGTGAGTGCAGGGGAAGACATTGTCTCTTACAGCAATGAGGTCTGTTTTTCTCCTGGAGTTGGCATACCCTGGTTCCTGGATAAAAATTTTGAGATAGGGAATGCTAATTTATTCGCCTTTAATAATTTTGGACTGATATCCAAAGATTCCCGAACAGTGTATTTTCATTATGTGGATGACTACACCGCAATTGATGTTGTAAATGGCATAGTTACGAGTTCCGGCAGTTCTTGCGGTCACCATTACTTTGATAGGATTCTTGGTTTGGCAGAAAGGCCTGATGGTACTATTCTTGTTACTTATAGAGACGACGATCAGAGTTACCATATGTGTAGCCTCTCAAAGGATCTTTCATCTGTGCTCCAGACAATTGATTTTAACCGAGCGGTAAGCTCACTACTGGAAACGCCAGCCGGGATTCTCTGTACATCAGAAAACAAATTACTGGTACTTGATCCAGTTTCTTTTGAGATAGTTGATTCCCTCCTTCCCCCATTTATCGCCGCAGTTTCATTTGATAACCTGAACAGGTCTTTCCTGATGACAAGTTCAAGCGTGAAAGCTCTAAGGAGTTCAGACCTGGAGAATATGGGATACATTAATGGATCTTTCACGAACATCCAGGCAGGTCTGGACGGAAACCTTTACTGTTTCAGTGAAGCCGGAGTTGAGTGGTATGACGCAGGGGATCTCAGTCTTCAGGGCAATTATTCTTTTCCAACCAACACCTTCGGTGCTACCGTTTTACCGGGAAAAGAATATTTGGTCTATGTCTATCACCGCCCGGGTACTGGAGGAGATTACTTTCTGGATATTCATGATATGCGAAACGGTGAAATTCTAGGCACAGTTGAGGATGTGCCTAACTTATGGGACACGGGTGTATTCCTATTCCCCTCATGGGACGGGGATTTTCTGTGGGGTTTCCTGGGTGGGAATGCCTTGAGTCTCATCAACTGTTTTTGTGTTACTCTGTAGACACAATTGTTAGAAAACGAACAGTCTGGCAAATTGCCCATTCCTACAGTGACCAAGTTGGAAGTAACCGGTGATAACTCGCTATAGATGTGCTGTCATAGACAAACAAAAAAGCCCCCTGATTTCTCAAGGGGCTCTGGCGCCTCGA
>JAGLDB010000003.1 GCA_023145935.1 Candidatus Sabulitectum sp.
GACGAAAGAAGTCTTCATGTGATTCTGGGAATGGAAGGCTACCCTGTTGATGTTATCACAAGCAGATACAGCGATATGCCGGTATATGCAAGAGAATGCAGACTGGGTATTGGCAGAAAGTGGAACAATCTGCATTTTCCAGATGAAAATCCCAGGTGGATGTACAGAACCCTTCAAACAGGAAGAATCATTCACTACGCCTCCACCGCCTACGGTGGCCCCGGTGGAACCTGGATAAACAACTTCGGGGTACCAGTGCTTGTTCCTTCAGCTCCATGGAAACTATGGAAACGAACCGATTGTCAGATCATTCTTGCTTCCTGTTCACAAACTCCGGACATGGGTTTCAGTTTGCGGTTCACTCCCATTGATCCGCCTGAAGACCGGATTGCTTTCTCTCAGGTTATCGGTGAAGCAACTGAGAAACTTGCTTCCGAATACCCGTCCCAGTACGAGTGGAAGAATCTTCTTATTCGGCACAGAGAAACAAATACCATTGCAAGAATTGGCAGGATTCCTTCTGATGAACGAGAGCTGGAACAGCTGGCCGAATACGCTGATGCAGATCCCTCCAAAGTGCTGCCTCTGGAGGAGATTCTGAATTCACTACATTAGAAATACTCCAGATCACATGAACAGACTGTTCTGAGTTTCCATAATCTCATATATAGTCAACGAAACTATTGTGTGACTGCACTTTTTCAGAGAATTGAGCAGAGGAGGCTTGAGTGACACCGACTATAGTAAAAGCCGAGGCATTCAAGATGATAGATGAACTTCCCGATACTGCAACCTGGCAAGACCTGATGCACAGGATCTATGTCAGACTGGCTATTGAAAGCGGTCTTTCAGACAGCAAAGCAGGAAAAACTGTAAGTGTCAGCGAAATCAGAGCAAAATATGGTCTTGCAAAAGGAACTTATATACTTAACTCCCTCACTTAGAACCCTAATCTAAAGACCTTCTAATAAATAACAGGCCCCAGGGTGCTGGTTACCCAGCAGTTAGAGGGCCTTTAGTAAAATTCTTTTTTGGTATTTTTAAATATTTCTCTTTCACTTGAAATAGATTTCTTAATTACTTTATAAAAGGCTTTTCCTTCTCCCTTACTTTTCCAATAACGGTAAATAGCCCAATTGCAATAATCTACAATCTGTAATCCTAAATTAGACTTAGAACTGTGATGAAATATTCGATAATTAGAATTTGATAAGCAATTAGCAAGCATATCGTTTTTTGATTTTTGTATCTTCAGTCTTTTGCGTTTTTCTGGAGTAAGATCTTGAAACACTACAGCTTTATTATGTGCTCTTTTTGGTAGTTCTCTGCTCAAAACATCTGGTAACAATTGTTTTAGCATTTCAGGAAAGAATAGAGCTTCAGGATAGAATTTGGGGTCTACTTTTCTTTTGTTAATTATGATGGTGTTTATTTCTATAGCATCTAAATATTCTGAAATTGCATCAAATATTTCTGTTCTTATATCATAATTATCATAGGAAGCGTGAAAATATTCAATTTCTAACCCATACTCTATAAGATCAAAGCGTCTTTCCATAATTTCAGCGAATATATCAAAGGGTTGGTACATAGTGACGGCTGTAAGGATAAACCAATAAGTTCCATTTGAAGAAAAATTCAAATCACCACTTTCATCTACAAATATGTAAGCAGTCTCAAGCACGTAGTAACCCCCAATAGAATACTGAATGTACTCTAACATAATGGAAGCAAAAGTTGTTCCAGTCCGTAGCGTTGACACCTGTACAGTAAATATGGTTATCAACAGAAACGTTACTTCAGACACTGAACTTCACACAGACGAACATGCAGCTTATAATTCTGTCGGAAAAGAATACAAGAGATCAATCATAAACCATAAAGCCGGACAGTACTCTGTTAACGGTGTTACTACAAATGGTATTGAAAGTGTTTGGGCTGTTCTTAGAAGAGGCTTGTACGGAGTATACCATTCAGTTAGTGTAAAGCATCTGGGAAGATATGTAAATGAGTTTACTTTCCGGCTGAATGAGGGAAATGTTAAAATTCATACTTACGACAGAATGAATAGCTTGTACGATAATTGTGTAGGAACAAGAATTACATATAGAGAGTTGGTGGATTAATGGTAGAGGAAAAAGAAGAAGTTAAACAAATAGATTTTGATAAATTTGTAGAGAAGATTTTGAAATTTAAACAAGAAAAAAACGGGCAAGAAAGAGGAGAAGGATAAGAGTAAAGTAGGAGATAAGTAATTTGTATTACTAATCTCCTACTATTTTCAAATTTACGCTTGTAACTAGAAAGCGTAATCTACTTCTACTGAATGCCCCATAAGGTATTCCACAGCTTCAAGATCAGACATTCCACCTAGGTGGCTGCCAAAGTAAGTAACATGAGTGGTTCTCATTCGAACCATAGTATCCTCAAAACCAACAAACAAATATGTTGGAGTCCAGCTTGATTCGCTGATTGCATCCGCTACTACAATCACTGAAAGACCTAATCTCATTAGACCATCTCCAGAATCGTTGTAACTAATCCCAGGCCAAGCAAGGTAATAATCAGTTGTACCGGCAATGTGTGCAATGTTTACTTCAAAGTTTCGAGAAGGTGTTCCGGTGGATGTAAAGCTATTTTCAACTTTTAAAGCATCCGATCTGTGTAATGTCCCTGATGAAACAGTCGCAACAGATATGGAGTAAATTACAGTTAACAAAATAAATATGTTTTTCATTCTTAGATCCTTCTAATTTTTAATCCAAGCCAATTTGCGATTTAGAAGTAACCCCGCCATCTTGAATAGTAATGATCATATTAGTGCCAAACCGATTAGAAAAAGAATAAAGAATTGACTCATACCCTGCAATATTATTACGAGACATCTCTTCACCCTCGAAGCCAACAATAGCTACTACTTCACTGTAAGACATCCCGTTTTCAATCTCAAGGTATTCCGCATAGGTAACTTCTGTGTCGTTTCTAGAGGTGCTAGAACTAGAATTTGAGTTTGAGCCACCATAAGACGGGGATCCTGAAGCAGTAGACCTTGAGGATCCACCAGAGCCAGTTATCCCATTAACTATTCCTGCAAGAACAAAAACTCCAAGCACAATCAAAGCAATTTTCCCACAACCGCTTTTCTTCTTTTTCAGTACTTTCCCACATTTAGGGCAAGCACTAGCGGAAGTACTTATTTGTTCCCCACATTCAGGACATGCAACCATTCCCATTTTCATCCTCCACTTCATGTTTAATACATTATTGTGTTGTAAAGTTATCTTATAATGTAGTGACAAACTATAGTCAATCCCTTATCTGTATTCTTATGAAAACAGAATATCAAATTTCTTTTGGGAAACGATTAAGGTTACTCAGGCTTGAAAGAGAACTCTCTCAGGAAAAGCTTGCTTCTCTGGCAGGATTGCACTCAAATTACATTTGTTCAATTGAAAAAGGTGATAGGAATATCAGTCTTAACAATATCTGGAAATTAGCAAAAGCTTTAGAAGTTCATCCTAGTAAGTTGTTTGAGATAAGTGTTTTGTAACCTTGCTACACTTTGCAATGGTTATTGTCTAAGTCCCTTGGTAGGAAAAACCCCTTGATACAATTGGGGTTTCTTATGCAAATCTGGATATGATCTTCTTTGTGGAAACCAGCATTGGGGTATAAATGCTCACCTTCCGTAAAAACCCCTCGAACTGAATCATAATAACACTCAGATTCACCATCTAACATTTGATGTAGCGTCTCTATCACGGCACAATCCAGCACTCGCTTTTTTAGATCTTTGCCCCCAGTATTCTGTGGTAGAGCCTTGTCTTTTCTTTTCGAGTGGATTTGCAAAGCTTCGTATGCTTTCCCAACCATATGAAGAGAATGGGATTCTAGGAGATTAAGGCATCTTCCTAGAGAGATTACTGCACCAATAACAGCCGGTGTTTTTATTAGTGTTTTCCCTTTAGCTCCTCTGGGATTAGCACTTAGTTGTTCAGCATATTCCATTGCTCGAAGTGAATTATGTTCCCAGAAGTAAATACCGTTCCCCAACCAGTCATAATCATTTTCGCTAGGGTTTAGAATTGACTTTCCTTGAACAACCTCAGAAACAACAGCTTCATCGCAGCCATGAAATGCAAGGATTAACCCAGATTGTATAGAATACACTAATCTGTTTTATATGCCTCGGTGAGAGACCCATCGGGATTGTAAATACCAGCCTCACAAAAGAATGCTTCAGCTTTCTCTTCTGAACCAGCAAGCTCTTCCATACAAGAGTCTATCTTTTTTAGAAGATCTTCATCACTCAGTTTCGTCATTACTGCTTCTCCATTCATCCAAGTGTTATTGCAAATATGCATGACACACAAGCATGTGTCAACTTTTTGGATTTTAGCTTTGAAAGAGTATAACCCTCTCATTCAATAATCTATATTCTATAATCGAAATCACCTAATCAAATTTTGCTTAAGCAAAATTCATTTACCTCTAAATACAAAACTAATTTCGTTTTCTTTATACTATCCTCGTTGGGAATCTTTTGAAATGAGGTATGCTCTAACCAGTAAGTGAGTTAAGTATATAAGTCCCTTACGAAATAAAAACGCCCACCACCGCAAGCTGTTAATCTGGCGTTCCAGTGCTCTTGCTGACCAGTTGTTCTTTATCGCTTCTATCTCGTAGAAATCCCTGCGTTCAACCTTGAGAAGTGTTCTGTAGTTTATCCAGAAAAGACAGGAATGCAGTTTGCCAGTCTTCCAGCTGCTATCATCAGCCCCAGTTAAAAGGTCACTCACTGCGTGACCAATCTGCATCTTATTAAGAGTTGGTGTATTGTCAGAATTCCTGTGATGAACGCCAGCTGGAGCATCTCGCTGAATACGCCGATGTAGAATCCCTCCAGAGTGCTAATCCTGGAGGGAATTCTTGATTCTATGTCTTAGAAACTGTCTGCGCAGTCTGTGATCTTCACATCGTCAATCAGCATCCATGCTGGAACTGATACGGCACTTGGAGCTCTTCTGCCGTAGGTGTTGGATGTGTTCACACTGGTTGTTTCAGATGAAATGGCAAGAATGTTACCGAAGATATTCTCGAACTGATCGGTTATTCTGCTGGAGAATATCGGGCTGACGATCTTTCCATTTTCAATAAGAACCGCGCTGAAGCGGCTGCTGCCTGTGAAAATACCTTTGCTCATGTTAGGCATGTTCATGTAGTGAATTGCTGGAATATAAAGAACCCTGTCAATATCCTTGACTGCTTCAAGAAAATCCGCAGGTCCTTCACCTGGCTGCATCACCAGACAACCGGCATTAGCAGTGGCTTTCTTCCCGTACTTTGAAGCAGTATTCCTGTCGTAAAGAAGCCCTGCAAATCTGCCATTGTCGATCATAGTCAGTGTTTTTGTCAGCAATCCTGAATCACTGAGAGGTTCAGAGAATATCTGCTGGTTAGTGGGGTCATCAAGAACTGTGACTGAAGGGTTCAGAACATCATCCCCAATTACCTTATCAGCAGTCCAACCCATCTTCATCTCCCAGGTACGCCCTGCGCAACCGGTCCAAACTGTCATGCTGATCAGTTCTCCGATTGCCTGAGAACCCAGTACAACCTTGTAATTGCCCGGCTCAACCTTGAACCCTTCCTGGTTCTCGTAGGTTGGAAGGACGCTGTTGAATTCTTTGATGGTGGCTTCTGCTGAAACATCCCCGGCTTTTGTGCCTGTCTGCCAGCTTGCAAGTTCCCACATTTTCTCAGGGTGCTTCAGAACGCACATGAACTGCTGGTCTGTAAGCCTCTGCCATACTGAGTTCTTGTTTGCAGTTGTAACAGAAAAGGTTTCAGTGCTTCCGCTGGACCAGGAACCGGAATAATTGTAGTCTTCGCCAACATTGCTGAATATGGCGCTGTACACCTGCTCTTTTACAGATGGATCGAGTTTCTCAAGAGCTTCATCGTACTGTGCTTCAGTCTGCACATTGGCTTCAATTACAGTGAGCACCGGATCGTAATCCATCGCTGCCGATTTTCCAGCTTTTTCAGATACCATTTGAATCATTCTGAAAAGATCATCTGCTGATATGATCTCACCCAGATGTGTATGTGTACCTTTCTTCCTGCCCTGTATTACTTCAATATCAATTCTTGTAAGTTCTTCACTTGTATTGAGACTCACGGAGTTGTTGCCAATCCTCATCAGGTGGCTGTTCTCGTGATGGTAGTGAATAGAAGCCTTGATGCCGTTCTTCTCCGCCATATCTCTGGCCTCTGTGATCATGTTTCGTAGTTCGTTGTTCATCATGATCTACTTCCTTTCTCCGGAAATGACATTATCAAATTTCACAACAGGAAGACCGTGACCAAGTTCCATTACCTGATTAGGCTCTCCCTTACCGCAGTTCTCTACCTGCTCTACGATCCAGGAGGATTTATCTCCAACAGCTGACAGGTTGTTGTAGAACTCAACTGTGTGCCCCTGGTAAGAGGGGTTTCGGAGAACACGGGTGATCTCTCCATTCTTTACTTCCCAGGCGATCTCACATCCAAAGTGGAAGTGTTCACGGTTTGAACCGATGGACCAGCTTGTGGGATTGTCCACAATAATTCCGTCCTCAGTGGTCTTGATAATGTCTTCAAGAGTTCCATCATCTCCTGGAAGAATGTTCACATTTGTCATTCTGTCGATAGGAGCACGATAGAACGCAGTCGATCTGCTTGCTCCACCGCTTTCAGTGAATACTTCTCTGCCAGCCCTCTGGTTAGCCTCACTTATCATGGCTCTGGAGGTAAGACAGTTCACGAGAATACCCTTGTCGATCAAAAGATAATCACGCTCCGGTGTACCTTCTGCATCGAATCCGAATGATCCGGGGCTGTTGACGATAGAACCGTATGCGCTGACATTGAGCTTTTCTGAACCGTATTTGAGTTTTCCGAACGAATCAAGATTAACAAAACTTCCACCGGCATAGGAAAGTTCATAACCCAGAATTCTGTCCAGTTCAAGTGGATGTCCGATGGTCTCATGCAGCTGAAGATGCCCCTGTCCCGGCAGAAGAATTACAGATCTGTTACCTAATTCCAGTTCCGGGGCGACCAGAACCTCTTTAAGCTCATTCTTTACCCGTTCAGCGTGACCGCTCCATAGAGATGGATTTGTGAGCATTTCCCAGCCCCTGGTGCCATCGGTTTCACAGAAAAGAGTCTTGGAGCGTCTCTGCATCTGCCTGTCAGAGTCAAGAGCCATGACTGTCATATGCGCAAAAGTATTAATGAGTTTCTTCCGGGTGTATGTGCCCTCGCTGTTCCAGAAGTGAATTACCATTCTCTGCAGCTGAACCTGTATCATTCTGCGAAGAATCCAGTCTTCAGTAAGAGAATCGTCCACGCCTTTCAGAAAATCTACCTTGTCGGATAGACTCACATCAATAGGATCGATCTTGAAAGGTGATGTATAACTGCCGGTATGACCGCTCTGCTTCCCCATATCAAGCTTGATCTTTACAAGCATAGAAGCGGATACCGCATTGGCCATTGCCCTGTCAAAACAGGAATCCACATCATTAGTCTGGCTTGTAGCGGCAAAACCCCATGCTCCACCGTAAAGCACACGAACGCCAAGACCGCTTTCAACAGTTGTGTCGTTGCCTTCAAGGTTGCCGTCAAGAAGCATAAGCATTTCAGAGCTATCATCCTCATACCATCTGGAGTCACTGTACTGGGCACCACCATCCATCACCCTGCCTGTGTTTCTGGCGATGGCCTCCTTTAAATCGTTAAACATTGACATGAAACCTTCTTTCATTTTTATTCTTTTTCCAGAAGCTCAAGTATATCACCCCTGTGCAAGTGTCCAGGGGAAAGCACACGGCAGAATACTCCCCTTTTAGGCATAATGCAATTGCCGACCTTCTGGTAAATAGTGCAATCATCACCGTGGCATTCTTTTCCAACCTGGGTCACTTCAAGACTAAGCCCACCCGAACCATCTATCACAAGACCCGGCTTTAACAGTGTAATGTCTATCCCCTCTATGGTAATGTTCTCCCCGAAATCACCAGGGTTGATGGTAAGTCCGCTTCTTGCTGCAAAATCAACAATACTTTCCTGATCCAGCAGACTAATCTGTCTGTGCCAGTTACCGGAATGAGCATCATTTTCAAACCCGGCAGAAGTTATTTTTATTGCATCAATCGGAGTTTTTTCCGTACCCTTCTTCGGAGAAATATTCAAAGAGAATACTGTAAATTTCTTTCCCATTAATCTTCCTGTCTATTCTTCTTTATCTTTGGTTTTAAAAGGCGAGGCATTCAGCGCAGGAATAAGAAGCTTCCTGTACACAACCCGCCACAAAAGAGCCATGAACACAATGAACGAAAGCCCTCCAAGTATATTCTCCATGCTTAGCCAGTTAAACAAGCCATGGGCAACCATGGAAAGCAAAAGACCTGCAACAACAGCAAGAACGGGCTTCATGCCTTTTTTCCCCTTGGCATAACCCAATGCTGCTCCGAAAAATGCTGAGAAAAGAGCATGCCCGGGAACACTGAAAACCGATCGCCCCAGAAGAGTAAGCACACCCATTTCAGGGCTGCCGCCATGCCAGCTTGAAAAAACATAGAAAGCGTTCTCGCATGCTGCAAATCCCAGCGCAGCCGAAGCGGCATAAACAATACCATCCATAGGCTCATTGAAGTTCTTGTTGGAGAAGATCGTCCAGAATACAATGAGGAATTTGGCCGATTCCTCAATAAGAGGAGCCCATATAACAGCCGAATATCTTGCAGGGCCCCAGGGAAATGGCAGCCCTTCAAATGCAGTTCCCATGGCAATTGCAACGAAAACGCCCAGAAGAAAGGTTCTTAACACCAGCTTTTTGGGTTCCGGTTCGTACTTATCAGTTTTGTAAAAGAACCACAACCATCCCAAACCGGGGAGCACAGACACGAGAACAATAATAAGGTACTGCATTTATACTCCCCGGTTAAAAATATCTTAAAATCAGCTCATCAACTCGGCTACAAACTTTCCGAAACTGGTTGGATCATCAGGCCTGGAGCCGGAAAGAACTCTGGCGAGCTCCAGTAGCATATCCACCCTCTTGTTGAATTCGTCTTTCGATCCTTCAACACCCTTGAGATACTCAAGGGAAGCAATAACCGGGTGTGTCGGGTTCAGCTCGAGAATCTTACTGGATTCCGGAGCGTCCTGGTTCATGGCACGCATCATCATCTTCATCATTTCGCCGGGATCATCCTTTGCTGCCACAAGTATGCAGGGAGTTTCCCGGAGCTTGGGCGAAAACCTCACAGCTGAGACCTTATCACCAAGAATACCCTTGATTGACTCTATCAAGCCAGAGTGCTCTTTTTCAGCTTTATCTCTTACATCCTTGTCTTCTGTAGACATATCCTTTTCGCTGGCTTCACTGGCAAGATTTGTGAATTTCCTGCCCTTGAACTCCATAAGAGACTCTACAGCAAGAAGATCAACCGGACCATGAAGAAGAAGTACATCGCTGTCGCCAGCCGCTTCAAGATGAGGAGAACGCTTCAGTTCCTCAAGTGAGGCACCGCCAAGATAGAAAATAGATCCATCCTCAGGCAATTCTTCCACTATATCAGTAAGAGCCTTCACTCCATCCGATTTCGATGTATCAAACAGAAGAAGAGAGGCAAGCTCTTCTTTGCGCTCGTGATCAGAGTAGACTCCCTCTTTGATGAAATCACCGTAAAGAGTAAAGAATTTATCATACTCCTCGCGATCCTGTTCAAGCATCTCGCTGAAGTGATCCAGTATTTTTCTGGTAAGAACCTTGTTCACCGTTTTCAGAACCCTGTCCTGCTGAAGCATCTCTCTGGATACATTCAGTGAAACATCAGGGCTTTCAACAACTCCCCTGAGGAAGTGCAGGTATGCAGGCAGAATATTCTCTGCCCTCTCCATTATCATCACCTTGCGGGCATAAAGGCTGAGACCGGGTCTTCTGTCTGGTATCATTATGTCCATACCCCTTGAAGCAGGGATAAAAACAAGCGAATAAAACTCGGTTATTCCCTCGCCATGATACCAGAATCTATCCATTGGCTCCGCATGGTCGTGGGTTAGATGTGAGTAGAAGCTGTTGTATTCCTCCTGGTCAACATCGCCGGGTGACCGGAGCCACACAGGAGTTCCCGTGTTGATCTGACTTGTTTTCTCCTCTGTGTTCCCTTCGTCATCCTTTTCTTCCTTTACCAGAAAGACAGGGTTACTCACAAAGTCAGAGTAGTGTTTCACAAGAGATTCTATCTTCCAGGTATCCAGGTATTCACTGGCATCTTCCTTCATTACAAGCTCAATAGATGTTCCAACGGAAAGACCCTCTGCAGTTTCAATAGTGTAACCGTCTGTGTCTCCACTTTTCCATATCCACCCGGATTCTTCCCCGGCCTTACGACTGCTGACAATTACTGTGTCTGCAACCATAAAGGCGGAATAAAAACCAACGCCGAACTGCCCGATAAGATCAGGACGCACGGCATTGGATGCAGCATCCTCCAGAAACTTGATCGTTCCCGATGACGCAACTGTTCCCAGATTGTTCTCGAGATCTTCAGCATTCATACCAATGCCGTTATCACGAATGGTAAGTATTCCTGCTTCTTTATCTGCACTGATTACTATTTCAGGTGTGAATTCTTCCCCAAGAAGATCAGGGTCATCCAGAGCAAGATATCTCAATCTGTCAATTGCATCGGAAGAATTCGAGACAAGTTCACGAAGAAATATGTCCTTATTGGAGTAAAGGCTGTGAATTACAAGATCAAGCACTCTTTTGGTCTCAGCCTTGAATTTCAGGGTTCTCTGTTCTGACATCATGCTCCTTAGCGTATTTTACCTTCCAGGAATGGTACCTGGAATACTTTTTTCGAGTAAATAGGTCCATGTCCAAAATACCCTTCTTCTCCAAAAAGTTCCCCGTGGTCAGCGGTAACCGTTATCCAGGTATTTTCAGGAACAATATCGAAGAGTCTCTCAAACACGGAATCAAGATATCTGACAGTATCGATCTGCCTTGCTTTCAGCAGATCCATTTCCTTCTGGTCAAAAAACTGTTTCTCTCCTGTTGTGCTCTCCTCAATGCATCCGTCAACAACATGATCATCAAGATGCTTGAAGACACCATGAACACCGCTTATTCTTGGCCAGCTGTTCTGGGCTTCAGAGGGTCTTGCGTATGGATAGTGAGTCTCTCCCACATTGAGCATGTAAAAACTTGGTCTGTCTGACGGGAATGTCATAAGATCAAGCATGGCATTCATGTCATTGTGTTTATCCATCAGTCTGAATGTATCAAATCCACTGTTGATAGGCGTCATGCTGTTCAAAACCGGAAGAGATACCATTGCATGGGTTCTGTAGCCCATTGTTCTTTGAAGGAAATCAGGCATCCACAGCCGCGGCACAAGACTTTTGAATTCAATATCCCTTGCACCCAGTCTTTCGTTGTATCTGATAAAATCGTGTTTGTAGTACTCACTGGCAAAAACTCCTCTTGGACTTGTGTGGGGCATTAAACCCATGAGAAGATTGTAGTGTGACGGCGCAGTCCAGCTGGCATAGCTGTACCTGTCTTCTGTTTCACCCAGCTTCATGATAGTTTGGGGTGCAGCTTCCATGAATGAGTCGTAGCGGCAGCTGTCCAGCACAACAACAATGAAGTTGTTCATGTTGTCAAATGGTGGCGTAATTCTTGTCTTCCGCTTTGTAACAGGTGTTTTTTTCTTCCAGGCAAAAAGGCTCAATTGGTACTCCTATCTTCGAGGCAGAAGAACACCTGCTATGTCTGTCATAACCGCTTCAGACCACAGGGCTCCAATAACAGACATCTCTTCAGCGAGAACCTTGAATCCAGTGTCCGGCATACTCTTTTCATACCTGTAGTTCTGCTGGAAAAGAATTTCGTTCCCTCTGCTTGCCAGCAAAGTCACATCAATATCAAGAACTGCGATCCAGGTTGTACTGTCCACCTGAGTTGCCCCGAATTCCCTTAAATAACCTTCCACAGTAAGAATATTATCCACGCTTACAGCTGTTCTGAAGATTGCAGGGTAGTTGCCGGTAGCCTGCAGGTCTCGAGAAAACATCTCACTCAGCATGGCTCCCGGTCGCGTTACCCATCTGTCGCTGGAACTTTCGGAAATGCTCCCGTCATTGTACCTGACCACCATACCGGAGAGCTGATAACTTCCCGAGGCATCGAAATCTTTGATCCTGAGAACATTACTGAATATCAGATTCCCATGTTCAATCGGTGGATCCCATCTGAGAAACCATTGAAAGGATGGAGAAGAATCACCACCGCCCAACGGTACGTTCACAGTAATACACCCGGTAAAAATCAATAGAGCCGCAATAGAAACTGCTACAAGCTTTTTCATCTCCACATATCCTCTCCTCTGGAATCGGAGGAAAACCCATCAAGCAATCTGTTAATTGCCGGTAACATAATACTGATCTCACGAAGAATAACTTCAGTATCATCGAATGTGTTTTCCATGTCATCTGCTATATATGTTATTGTACTGCTGAGGTTTTCAAGCTCATCCATGAAGCGTTTTATATCAGCCATAACATCTTCCATGTCTCCTTCAGCTCCAACAACAGCAGATGTCAGCTCAAGACCAAGATTGTTGTAAGTAACCAGCACCCTGTCAACATTATTCATTGTGTTTGTTATTCTGCATCCCAGTGAATCACATTGCACATCCACCAGTATTGTGTTTATCATTGTTAGCGCAAGTATGGCCTGATCGTTTAATTCCTTTGCATCAATACTTTCCATGATCTCAAACAAACGGGTAATTCCTGTTGTCACAGATTGCACCGTGCCTGAACGAACAGGGATCACCGGCAGATCCGAGTTGAAAGAAAGCTGATGCCGTTCAAATTGCCTGCTGACTGAATCCGGAAGGCTCTCAAGGTTTACATTCCGGAGTCCGGTTATACCGGTAACGTAAAGAGAAGCAACAATGGTACTGTCAACCATGAACTTATCATCAACTATTTGAAGGACGACCTTAACAAGCCTTCCATCCGGCGCTATACCGATAGAAACAACAGAACCCACCGGAACCCCGTTGTAGTTAACAGCACTGCCTACATTCAAACCACTAACGCTCCAGGCGTAGTAGCAGGCATATCTGGTGCTGGGATCTTTGGTAAATCCGCCCACAAGCCAGAATATTGCTCCCACGAAAAGAGTCATCACAAGCACAAAGAATATTCCAAGCCTTAGTTTGTTAGCTCGCAATGCCATAGCTAGTCTCCTATCTTTCTACCGAAAAAGGCTCTGACTCTTGAATCCTTTGAATTATCAGCAAGATCACGAGCAGTTCCAGTAGCAATTATGCCGTGTTCTTCAGGATCAAGCATTATTACCCTGTCAGATATTGCAAAAATACTGGCGAGCTCGTGGGTAACAATGATCAATGTGGTACCAAGTGCTCTGTTTACGGCCTGTATGGTCTCATCAAGTTCTGCAGATGTCAAAGGATCGAGACCCGCAGAGGGTTCATCAAAGAACAAAACCTCCGGATCAAGAACCATTGCCCTTGCCAGACCGGCTCTTTTCTGCATTCCTCCGGAAATCTCAAGAGGATTCTCAAAAGCTGCATGCTCCATTCCAACCACTTCAAGTTTGCTCAAGGCAACATCCATCATCTCTGCTTTGGTTAAACTTGTAAACTCTTTAAGCGGTAACATGACATTCTCAATAACAGTGTAGTTTCCAAGCAGAGCCCCTGACTGAAAAAGAACACCCCATCGCCTTCTGGCGGCGTTAAGAACCTTTTGACTGCTCCAGATGTCGACTCCATCAAAAAGAACCCGGCCTGAATACGGCTTCATCAGCCCCAGCATGTAGTTCATAGTAGTAGATTTCCCGCAGCCGCTCTTTCCAACTATTACAAGCACTTCACCCTTGAGTACATCTATATTCACATTTCTAAGAACAACTTTACCGTCATACCCACCGGTTAGAGACTCCATCTGAATGATCTTCTCTGTCATATTGACAGCCCGGGCCTGATGTGGATAAAGAGAAGGGAAAGTAACGCATCCACCAGTATCACCAGAAAAATACTTACAACCACAGCCGAGGTGGTTGCCTTGCCAACTGCAGCAGGTCCTCCACGAACCCTGAGACCCATATACGAACCAGTGACTGATATAATAGTGGAATAAAATAGCCCTTTAACAATTCCCCAGTAAAGGTCGAACGGAATAAGAGCCTTCTTCAACGCTTCAATATACACTAAAGCCGGCATTTTTAAAAAGATTCCTCCTGCCGTAAGCCCTCCAGCCATACCTGCAAAATTTGCCGCGGTGATCAGAAGAGGCATTACAACAAAAAGAGCCAGCATTTTAGGAGTGACAAGATACCCGGAAATATTAAACCCCATCACCTCAAGAGCATCTACCTCCTGCCTGACTTTCATGGTTCCAATCTCCGCGGCAAAAGCGGAACCGGATCTTCCAGCAACAAGAACAGCAGTCATCATTGGAGCTATTTCCCAGCAGATACTGTAGGCAAGAAGAGCCGGCATAAAAAGCTCGCCACCGAACTGGCTCATCTGGTAACCTGCCTGATAGCCCAGAACAACTCCCATCAGCCAGTTCAGAGTAATAACAATAGGAATAGCCATTACACCGGATTGTTCCATGTAATATGCTACTACAGAACCCCTGACCTTGCCTGAAAAAAGAGCCTTGAACGCTTTCCCTGTAAATGTAACAAGGCCGTAAACAGTATCCCATGTGGCTAGAACCTTGTCACCGATGTCTTCAAAGTTGTAGAGCAGGGTGTGCTTAGGAACAGGAACCTGAGGCCTCTCATCGATGGCTTTGAACCTGTCAAACAACGCCTTTATGTCCGGATTCATCCCCTGAAATTCCAGAAGTGCTCCATTTGCGGTTTTTGCCTCGGTAATGGACCATATCCGTACTGCAATACAGGCATCAATACTGGTGCAATCACTGAAATCAAGTACATGATTACCTGCTGAAATACCTTCCAATGATGCAGTTACATCTTTCAGGTCTCCCAGAGTAAACCTGCCTGAAATCCTGAATCTACCATTACTATGAACAATCTCACCATTCAAAAATGGCCACCCGCCTTTCAATGAACTGCTGTTGCAAGTATCCTAAAGGAATGTTAATATACATGCATAAGGAGAATATGGGTATTAAGCACGGCGTTTTTTTAGGAGGT
Organism: Candidatus Sabulitectum sp.; assembly: GCA_023145935.1. The sequence goes on from JAGLDB010000003.1 coordinate 15,263, forward strand.
TGACATGGGAACACTTGTATTTATCATTCTGAGATTTGGTTTTGGAATCAATAACTACGGAGATGGCCAGACACTGGCAACACTGGTCTCACTTGATACCATAGCCATGGTTCTGTACCTTCAGTTCAGGAAGAAATAGAAAGATCAACCAGTTCTTCAAAAGTCTGTCTGAATGAAAGCAATACCTCAGTAAAGATGCTGGACAAGCGATTGCGAGGCCATTCAAGACTCAGGGATTCATCCCGTACAATACGTCCTGGTCTGTGACCCATAACTACTATTCTGTCCGACAGATACACTGCTTCTTCTATGTTGTGAGTAACGAAGATCACCGTTGTGGATAGCCTTCTGCAGAGGTTTCGAAGCATCTCCTGAAGATTGATTCCTGTTCTGGTGTCCAGAGAAGCAAAGGGTTCATCCAGAAGAAGAAGATCGGGGCTGGTAACAAGGCCTCTTGCCAGCGCAGTTCTTTGCTGCATTCCGCCGGAAAGCTCGTGTGGAAAACTCTTGCGGAATTCATACAATCCCACAAGATCAAGAATTTCTTCAGCCTTCAATCTGCAAAGACTTCCAGCCATACCTGTTGCTTTCAGGGGAAACATCACATTGGATTCAATGTTCATCCACGGAAACAGGGCTCCCTGCTGAAATACATACCCAAGTCTTCCCGCTCCACGGTTTATCTTTCCGCTATCTGCCTGCTCCAACCCCGAGATAATTCGAAGAAGCGTGGTCTTGCCGCAACCTGTGGGACCCAGAAGACAGACAAATTCTCCGTTTTCAACAGTCAAATCGATTGGACCAAGAACTTTGAAGCTCTTTCCTGAGGGAGCTGAATATGATTTTTCCAGTTTTACAAACGACAAAGACATGTCAGCGCTCCCTTGCCCTGAGTAGAAGCCATTTCTCTCCGAGCAATTCCAGCCCTCTTGAGAAAACAAGCCCGATCACCGCAATTATGAAAATGCAGGCCAGCATAACATCCAACCTTGACAGCTGGTAGGAATACCTGAGCATGTACCCTATACCTGAGTTGGTTCCAGGAAGCATCTCTGCTGCAATGATCACCATCCAGCACCTGCCAACTGCCATCCTGTACCCGGTAAATATGTCCGGGAGTGAGGCTGGGAACAAAACATGTTTAAAGATAAACATTCTGCCGGCACCAAGTACCCTGGCTGCCTCAATGTAAACCTTTCTCACTCCTCTAACACCGTGCATAGTCTCCAGGATCACTGGAAAAATGCCTCCCCATGCCAGAATGAAAACCATACCGATCTGAAGCTCATTAAGGATATTCCTTGAATACTTCAAATGGTTCAGTCCCAGAACTTCCGTAAATGAAGTATCCTTAAAAATGATTATTGAAAGAGGCAAAAGCGCAATAGGAGACAAAGGTCTTGCAAGCTCTGTTATCAGAGATGTAAAATGTCTGAATCGATTGCTCGCACCCATAAGAAATCCGATTGGTGTCCCAAGCATTATCGCAATTGAAAGCCCAAGCAGAACCCTGATCAGACTAATTCCTGTATTCCAGAAAAGAGAACCGCAACTCAACAGATCCGTAGACGGATCCAGAAGAACATCAAGCACCGCCCCGGGAGCCGGCAGAATTGAACTGCTGTTAAAGAAAAACCACAGAGAGACAAGCAACACCGGTATGACCAGCCCAGGCAGAAGGCTTTGCATCCTCTGCCTGAGTTCTGTTCTTGCTTTCTTACGAAGAGCCAGGCGGCTCATTAATTCAATCCTTCAACTTCTACTTGTATTCTTCAGGTAAGAAACTGAAATTCGTGATTATATCCATCTCTATACCACTGTCGGCATTCAAAAGAGGACCTGTGAATACATTCAATCCACGCATGTGGTTCAGGATGGCTCCCATGTTGTTTGCCCAGTCTTCTGTTACATGAACATCATAGAGACTGGTAGCCATTGAAACTAACTCAACCTCATAGGGTGTACCTATCCATTCTGAAGCGGCGGCAGCAGCCTCTTCAGGCTTCTCGTTAATGAATTCTGTCGCATAAGCAAAAAGCTCAAGAGCTGCGGCAACCTGGCGAGGTTTTACAGCAAGAACTTCTTCTGTGGCTGCAATGGCACAGCATGGGTGATTCTCAAAATCACCTGGAGGAAGCATTGAAAGCTCCGCAACGCACTTACCGATTCCATTGTGTTCTGCCATTGCGCATGCTGGGTTATTGGATACATATGCATCAATCATACCCTCTTGAAGGGCAGGATTAAGATTGGGCTGACCCTGTGCGTTGTACAGAATAACCTTTGCTCCAGCCACATCTCCTCCGGACATTGCAAATGATATTCCCGACTCGACAAGAGCGCTCTGAAAAATGATAAGCGCAACAGCGTTGGGGCTCTTAAAGCCAATGGTAACTGGTTCTTCCGACACATTGACCCAGGCTACAAATGTGTCCCAGTCTGTAACAACATCGTTGTCTGCTGCAACAACAAGCATATCCCCACGCTGATGAAGAGGACTTACCATGACGATAGCATTACCCTGATCTATGCTGGCCGCAAAAGGAACAACCCCACCAAAACCGAGTTCAAACAACCCTGCCTGCATGTTGTTCGGTACATTGATGGCTCCTTGAGATTGAATGAATTCAATTTCAGCGATCTGCTCGTTGTCTTTGATCAAAGCATAAAAACTTTCCCCCAGCGGAATCAGATACACTGGAAACTGCGCATGCATCCTCTCACTTCTGAGAGCTGCTACAAAAACAGCAGTATGATGATCCTGCTTAACGAAACCAATTTTCAAAGAAACAGCATCTGGATTTATTACTACATCTTCTACTGGAACATTCTCTACGCCTGAATCCTCCACCGGCTCGACCTGATCAACCTGTGAGTCAACCACCGCTTCCGGTACCTGATCTCCACAACCAACAACAAAAAACACTACAAGGAATGTAAGAAGTGCTAACACTGTCTTTCTCATAGCTCCTCCGATTTCCAAAAATTTTCTATTTCCCGGACAGACCTAGAACTTCTGTCCGGTTGTGCTGATCCACAAAAAGCGGGGCAGCTAGAACCAGCCACCGCTGTTTGAAAAATATGCCGTTTCATGAACCTAGTCAACAGGGACGGATTCTACTATAATACCTCTTCAATGTATGAACTTAGGAATTTCATGTTTACGCAACTTCATATATTATGAGTTTACAAAGTAATCTGCTACTCACAAAAACCGATAAATCATCTTATCTATCTCTGTTACTTCATGTTACCTGGTTTTCACTGAGATATAGTCCACTTTCTGTTCTAAAACTTGTTAACTCTACAATGCAGGACTTCTTATAGTATTGTTATCGAATACTTTAGCTATACTTTTAAAGGTTGATTAATGAAAACATGCTTTAGAATTAAGAAATTATGTTTACTCACCCTTTGTCAAAAGATTTCACCCGGCTCAACGAAAACAGTGTTATGTTCACCCTATGAGCACAAAGAATACAAAATTCGATAAAACAAAACTCTGGATATTCGACGCTGATGACACCCTCTGGGAAAGCGGACTCTATTTTCGGCGCGCCGAAGAAGACTTCACTTCTCTCATGCACAGTCTGGGCTTCGATCCGGATGAAATTAGATCCGAGATCCACAAAAGAGACATTGAAAGACTTTCTGTAACAGGATATGGTGCACGACCATATATGGCAACTCTAAAACTTATTCTCGAGGAAAAAACTGAACACATTACTCCATATATGATTGCCAGTCTTGACTATATAACCAACAGCCTCCTTCATCACCCTCTTGTTCTGTTGCCTGGTGTTCTTTTCTCTCTCCACAGGCTTTCAAGGGCGGATAAGCGAATGATCGTCTACACCATGGGCGAAGAAGATCATCAGATCGATAAATTTCACCGATCCGGGATCTCAGAGTATTTTGAGCACTGCACCGTTGTTGCTTTGAAAACAAAGGAAACTATGATTGAACTGCTTGCCGCTGCAGGAGTAGATCCAGCCGAGGCATGTATGATAGGAAACAGCCCGAGGTCCGACATTAATCCTGCCATAGGATGTGGTGTTAACGCAGTCTATCTGCAACGGCCACACACATGGTTGGCAGAACAAACTGAATTTGCCGAACCCGGACTTGTTACAACCGTAGCCGGCCTGCCTGATATTCTGCCTTTTGCAGGAGTGATTTAGGTCTGCTCAGCCCCTTACAAAGGGTGCGTTGACAACTCTGGAGGAATTATGTCCCTGATCGATGTACTGAACAAGAACAACATTGCGGTTAATCTCGCTGTAAAAAGCAAGAAAGAGCTGATCAGCACCGTTGCTGAACTCGCCTGCAAGAGTCCTGTTCTAAAAGATATAGACTGCAAAACTGTTGAGAGCACTCTTTGGGAGAGAGAAGAATTGGCTTCAACAGGCCTTGGCAGCGGTGTTGCTATTCCTCACTGTAGACTTCCAGGTCTTTCTACTTTTGTTGTTGGCGTTGCTATCACGAAAAAAAGCATTGATTTCGATGCGATTGACGACGAAAAAGTAAACATTTTTCCCTTTGTCATCGGCCCTGAAGAAAACCCGAAGGAGCACCTTAAGGTTCTTTCAGGAATGGCTCGGTTGCTGAGGAATCCTGAAACAAGAAATGCAATGAAAAAAGCCAGCACAGCAGAAGATCTTTTCGATCTGCTTAAAGGGCTTCTTGAGGATGTACCTTCAGCAACTCCTCAGCCTGTGGGTCCGTCGATGAGAATGCTTCATGTCTTTGTAAGAGAAGAGGAGATATTTAACGATGTTCTTCAAGTGTTTGCCTCTGGTGAACCAATAGGAGCAATGGTTCTTGAAGCTCATGAGTCAACAGAATACCTGTCCGGCATGCCCATTTTCGCAGGTTTCTGGAATAATGACCTGAACACATTCAATCGCATCATTATAGCAGTGGTGAAGGAAAACCTTCTTAATCAGACTCTTCGCAGTATCGAATATGTCTGCGGAGACCTGAGGAAACAGACAGATGTGATGGTTACTGTAACGGACCTGCATCATGCCCTCGGCTCTCTGGATTTTTAGGATCGACCATGACAACATTATCAATACCGCTTCTTGCTCTGATAGGTACAGCAGTGACACTTGGTCTTTTTGCAGGGAGGCTTGTGAAAAAGATCGGCCTTCCCTCAATTATCGGATACATGCTTCTAGGAACGGTTATGGGAGTCTCTGTACTTAAGATATTTAACCACAATCACCTGACAGACCTTGGGTTCATTACAGATATTGCACTGGGATTCGTTGCTTTCAGTATTGGAAATGAACTTAAACTCACCACCCTTCGGTCTCTGGGTAAATCCATTGGACTCATAATTCTACTAGAATCATTCTCCGCTCTGATTCTCGTTGCAACGCTTGTTTATCTTGTAACCGGCGACCTGGTAACAGCTTTGATATTCGGAGCCCTGGCGCCTGCCACAGCTCCAGCTGGAACGGTCGCGGTGATCAGAGAGTACAAAGCAAAAGGAAAGCTTTCTTCTTCCCTTTATGCCGTAGCAGGTTTTGATGATGGTGTTGCAATCCTTTTGTTCGGCTTCACGGCGGCGATTGCAAAACAGATCCTTCTCTCTGATGCAGGAATTGCTCAGGGCAGCCTTGCAGTCGGATTGATCAAACCTACAGTTGAAATAGTAGTTAGTCTTATTTTAGGCGGAGCACTTGGTTTTCTCTATTCCTACCTTGTACGCAAACTTGAATCCAGGAACAACATACCCGCACTGACTTTTGGGTTTATCCTTATGGGGGCAGGGCTTGCCTCAATGTTCCACCTTTCTCTGATTCTTGTAAACATGGGAATCGGCTTCGTACTGGCAAACACATCAAAACAGAGTACAATAATGAATGTGAATGATCAGCTCAGATCGCTTATGCCCCTTCTATTCATTCTTTTCTTCTTCCTTGCAGGAGCACATCTTAACTTCGCTGCAATTCCGGCACTTGGCATGATCGGTATTGCATACATCATTGGACGAAGCACCGGAAAGATAGGCGGAGCCTGGCTGGGAGCGTATTTGGGAGGTGCGGGCAAAACAATACGAAACAACCTGGGGCTGGGACTTCTTTCCCAGGCAGGTGTAGCAATTGGCCTTTCACTTCTCGTTGCCCAGGAGTTCGCGGAAATAAACTCACCACAAGCTCAGGCAATTGCAGCTTCGGTGGTTACTACAATCACAGCAACCTGTATTTTCTTTGAGATCGTTGGCCCTATAACTGCCAGGATCGCTTTGAAGAATGCAGGAGAGATTCCAGATAACAGCCAGTAGCCTTGTAACAACAACATTTGCGGGAATTAAAGCAAGCTTCCGATAGATAATGGATATGGGGGGAGGCGGAAACGCTCCCCCCCCTCTGATGTTATATCCCTCTTCACCTTACTTTATCAGAACCAGCTTAAGATCACTGGTTGAACTTCCGTTGGTAAGACGAACCATATAAATGCCTGATGCCATAGTGCTGCAATCCCAGTTATAGTCTCCAGCCATCACTTTACTGGTATGAACAATTCTTCCAGTCATATCATGAATGGAAAGAGCGGATTCTCCCGGTGCAGTTATGTAGAATACAGCCAGGCTGCCAACTGGGTTCGACCCTGAATTAACCAGAGTGAAAGCAATATTCTCTTCCGTTACATCAATACCTGTCGGATCCGGTGTGGATGCTCTAAGATCCCACTGCAGATCATCTCCCCTGGCACCGTAGACAAGCCAGAGATCTCCCGAGGAACTGCAGGTAATTCTGCCATCATCAACAGCACTGGACGCCGCTGCTGTGTACACACCGCCCCAGCTTGTACCATCCCACTCGGTGTAACGAATGGAATTCATTCCTGCGGTCCAGGATACCATGATGTTTCCTGAATATGTAACAACAACAGAGGGTCGTACCCCTGAATCTGTCCCGGAAACCATTTCGGGAGAGCTCCACACTCCACTAATGTTGCGGGAATACATAATTTTTCCATTCTGAGCCTGCCAGACAACAGCAAAACCGTCAGAAGTACCAGTTATGCATGGAAATCTACTCTCGTCCGATACTGATGAAATAACAGTTTCACTGCCAAAAACACCACTGTCCGGCGCATCCATGAAACCAATAATCCAGCCGTCGCTGGAATTCCGGTGATAAACAAGCCCGTAACCGGATCCATTCCAGGCCACATCAGGAGAACGCTCTGGAGTATCTGATCCCGCAATAGTTTCTTCTACTGTCCACTGCGAACCTGTCCACATTCTTCCAACAATATCAGGATCCCCGCCATCCCATTTCTGCCAGACAAGCCATGTGTGCCCGTTTCCTCCGGACATGGCTGGTTCAACATCAAAAGGATCACTGTTTGTGATTCTTACAGCACTGTTCCACGAGGATCCGCTCCACAGCGAAGTATATATTTCATAACCGTTGTGATCATCACGCATGGATTGCCATGCTGTCCATACATTCCCGATACCATCTCCACCCACTGTTGGATGCCAGTCCCAGTACTCATGCTGACACACGATAACAGGAGCAGACCAGGAATCTCCATCTGTACAGGTTGCAAGAATATTTGCTCTGACCGGGTCAGAAGTTCCAGACACCGCAAATACCATGCCGGAAGAGGGATCCGAGTACATATCAACTCTGCCCTGAGAATGCAGACCGTCAGTAAGAGGGTAATCAAGCCATCCATCCACTGCGGGAACACCAGAATCACCAGATACACCGGCTAAAACATGCCTTCCTAATCTTGGTTTCAGAGTAGGGTCTCCGAAGAGAACAGCGCCGTCTTCCATGCTCATATTGCTGCCAAGCCAGACTCTGTAAGCATCTCCCAGGTTTGAGCCACCTGAAAGCTGACTGTAATACTCGGTAAAGTAATTTGTGTAATCAACTTTAGCCTGAGCGAGAGCTGCGAGTCCGTAGGAATCAGTCCAGATATAGCTGTTGGCAATGTTATCAACTTCGGTCCACCTGCCGTTACTGCAGCAGTTAAGTACATAGAAGAATGCGTGGGGATCCAGCGGGGGAACTTCAAAGAAATCCAGGGTTCCTCCGCCTGCAGGCGGCGCCCCTGTGTGAAAGCTGCTGCCCCATGGACTGGAGTGGGAGATAAGATGTACCCATTCATAACCATAAAGAAGCTCTGCTTTAAAATCATCGGCATTGGTGCCAACCGGGTTTGTTTTCCTTGTAACACTGTCATAAAGGTTGTCCAGTGCGCCGGTTAACCCTGTAAATGCTTCTTCGTATGCAAGAGCACGATCAGGCAATGAAAGTGTTCCCATTCTGTATGCGTGATTTTTAGCAAAGTAGGAATTCAGAAGGTCTACCGAAGAACCAAAAGTAAGATAGGTAGGTGTTAGCCTTCCAAGCCATATCTCCGGTGCTCCACTGCTGTAGCTGTTAAACAGGCCATCCGCATCCGGATCACTCCATGTGCCGTTCATATCCATGAGGTACATATCTATGGGGTACTCGCCATAGCCATTCTCCATCCACCCGGTGGGGATATCTCCAATGGCGATTGCGCCGGCAAGACTGCCTGCAGAGTACTCTGCCTGCAGATCAGCTCTTATGTCAGCAGCTGTTCCACCGTCTATCTGCCATACAATAACGGTGTATCCCTCTGTTTCAAGGTCACTCTGGAATGTGGAAAGAGAGGTGGCAATACCGCTGTAAACAGCCTCATCCACCAACAGCACTACTTTGTCTCCATCAATCCCCGACACAAGAGGTGCAGAGGTGACACTCATTGAATAGAAGCCCCTGCCTGCTTCCACATGCTGTCTTGTTGAAGCGGGCTGTCTATCATGGCCGTCCATATACTGAATAGGGATACCCTCTGGCACAGCAAAAGCAACACATACAAAAACGACAAGATACATTATCGCATATTTCATTTCTATTCACTCCCTCCAAGAGAACCAACAATCTTTTCCACAGCATCAAGGATCTCACCGGACTGAACAACCTGGCTCATTTTGTTGTGATCCGGATACAAAGGTCTGTCCTCACCAAGATGCTCCACATGTTTTCTGATTGCATCATGGGCGATCTGAACTCCTGCACCGTATTTGTGATTCCTGAAATCAAGCGCCTGGGCAGCAGCGATCATCTCGATACCAAGAATGCCATAGGCGTTCTCCAGGATCTGGCAGTTCTTCAGAGATGTATTCATTCCCATGCTGACAAAATCCTCCTGATCAGCAGCAGCAGGTATTGATGCAACTGCTGCAGGTGTGCAAAGTATCCTCTGCTCGGTAATAAGCATGCCTGCGGTGTACTGGCTGAGCATGTGACCACTGTACAGGCCTGGCTTTTCTGCAAGGAATGGTGGCAGACCAACAGACAATGCAGGGTTCAGCAATCTGTTCAATCTTCTCTCGCTGAGCACGGAAACCATAGTAATTGAAGTTCCAGCCATTTCCATGGGAAGAGAAACTGGAGTTCCCTGGAAATTAGCACCTGTTAACACCAGATCCTCTTCTGGAAAGAAGAGAGGATTATCTCCCACACCGTTCAGTTCTGTCTCCACCTGGCTTCTTGCGTAGGCAATGGCGTCATGTGCGGCACCTATGACCTGGGGAGTTGAACGCATTGAATAAGCATCCTGTACCTTCTGAGGAGTCTTTCCGGTACTCAGATCACTGCCCGCTATACACTTTCGAATTGCACGGGCACTGCGCAGGGAACCGGCAAAGCCTCTTACCGTGTGAACTTTATCTTCATATGGAGTAAGATTTGCATAGAGAGCCTCAAGACTCATTGCAGCAGCAATCTCAGCCTGCTTCAACCATCTGTTCATATCAAACAGGTTTAAGGCGGAAATCGCTGTGAGCAAATTGGATCCGTTAATTAACGCGAGTCCGTCACGAGCATGAAGTTCCAGAGGCTTCAAACCGCCAAGAGCAAGAGCTTCTGTACCTGGATACCGCTCCCCTTTATAAAAAGCTTCACCTTCGCCCATTACTACAAGCGCGATCATGCTCATGGGTGCAAGGTCTCCGCTAGCTCCAACCGAACCCTTCTCGCAAACAACCGGTGTGACTCCGGCATTAAGCATTGCAACAAGCATCCTGGTCATTTCAAGGCGTACTGCGCTGTGCCCGTTGCAGTGCACATTAGCCCGGCCAAGCATTGCTCCCCGCACATGTTCCATGGGAGCTGGTTTCCCTATGCCTGCGGAATGATTGTAGATAAGATACTTCTGGAAAGACAGAATTTCATCATCCTTCAGTCTGGTCTCCGAGAATTCACCAATGCCTGTGTTTATTCCATACATGGTCTCACCGGCTGCAAGCTTTCCCTCCACCATTTTTCTGCAAATCAGGATTCTTTCTTCAGCGGCAGGATCAATCTCAACTTTTTCGCCGTTGCGCGCAACAGCAACTACTTTTTCAATGGTCAGGCTACTTCCAGTCAGAACAACGGACATGCGATCCTCCAATATTAAAGAATTTGGTTACAGCGGGATGCTCTGATAATACTAAAGAACCCGATTCAGAGTAACCTCATTTTTGAGAACAGCAATAGTTTCTCAGAAGAGAAACGATGTGGTCAGTTAAATCCATAAACCGTTGAAATCAAGAATATTTGTACCTGCGCTTCGACCCTATTCCCACTTGAAATACTTCCCCGATACGAACAAACCGGCAAGTATGAACCCTGCAAGCACCATCAGATGCACTGGATAATCCCAGAAGTGACCCCCAAGCCACACTCCCTGCATAAGCTTAATCGCATGTGTAAGGGGAAATGCAAGAGAAATATCTTTCAAAAAATCAGGCAGCATAAACCATGGCAGGGCAGCACCGGAAAGAAAGATCATGGGAAAATACAGGATGTTTGCAATTACCGCACCACTTCTTGCAGTTGGTGCAAGACTGGCAGGAATAAATCCCAGAGCAGCTATGCTTGCCGAAGAAAGGAGAAATACAAAAACAAACTCAAAGACATTCCCAAATAATTTCAGATCATAAAAGACAAAACCAGCAATAAGAAGAAGAATCACACCAGCCACAGTAATAGCAAAGATCGCCACCAGCTGTCCGGCAAGAATAGTGAAAGGAGTCACCGGGGCAGCCCTGAATCTTTTCAGAATCCCCTTCTCCCGGTATGCTGCCATGCTTGTGGTAAAAGACATGACAAAACTGGTAACCATGACCAGTCCCATGAAGGCAGGAACTGAAAAGTCCACATACCCGAATTCCTCATCTGGGAAGGAATCGTTTCCCCACATACTGGCGAACAAAAGCATCATCAAAAGCGGGAATATCAGAGTAAAGAAAAAAGCTGAAGGTTCCCTCAGATAAAGAATGAACTCCGACTTTGATACAGCAATGAAAGGGCTTTTCATCAGTTTCTCACCTCCCTGCCTGTGATATTAAGAAAAACATCCTCAAGGGTGGGAGCCTCTATCTTAAAGGAATCAAGCCCCTGTCCCATAGCATCCAGCTGCTTAACAATTTCCACAATTGCCGAGTTGGAACTCACCTGGAGAGAGCAGAAATTATCACTGTTCTGAATGGATTCAACTCCCTTGAGAGAAGAAAGAGATTCACCGCCAAATGCATCACCAACATTGAATTGAATCCGGGTATGCCCTCCGTGCATGGAGATAAGATTAGAGGGAGAGTCAAGTGCAGTAAGTTTCCCGTGATCAATAATTGCTACCCGGTCACAGAGCTTCTCTGCTTCATCCATGTAGTGAGTGGAAAGAACAATGGTTCTTCCTTGATTCTGAAGCTCTTTAACCAGTTTCCATATGGATATTCTTGATTGAGGATCAAGCCCGGAAGTAAACTCATCCAGAAAAACGATCTCAGGATCTCCGATCAAAGCCATTGCCACGAATAATCGTTTCTTCTGACCACCGGACAACTCAGAATAGAAAGAGTCTTTTTTCTCCCACAGATTGAGTTGTCTCAGAAGAGCTTCCCACTCAAGAACCGTATCATAGAAGGATGCGAACAGCTCCATTGCTTCCCGCAGACGAAGCCTGTCCGGTATCTCTGATTCCTGCTGCTGTAAACCTATCCGTCTCTTCAGAGCAAGTGAATCCTTCACAGGGTCGAGACCAAGTACATCTAAAGATCCGGAATCAGCCCTGCGCATGCCTGCAATGCACTCAATAGTGGTTGTTTTTCCCGCTCCGTTAGGCCCGACTATCCCGAAGATCTCACCACGCTTAACCGAAAAAGAAATTCCATCTACCGCTTTCACATCTTTGTAGTGCTTAACGAGGTTCTGTACGGTAACTACATTATCGTCCAAAACTACCTCCATCAGTCTGTCAAAAAAGAATAGCAGAATAAAGAGTCAGATCTTAAAAAGTAAAGAACATCACCCTGTACAGCATACGTTCCCCAACTTCGACTTCTTATGTATCCAGTCAGTCCCGGTTGCTCAACCGGATTGAATGTCTGAAAATTGTCCCAGTCTATCTCGGCCAGGAATATTGCATCAGCGTTATCCTGGCGGTAAAGATATCGTCCATCTCCAACCACTGCATACACTGTTATCTTGTCACCGGTGTTAAGTATTTCTCTCCCGTCAGAATACCTTAAAAACTGGTTATCACCAATAGTTACAAGCCCGGCATCAGGCAGCACCCACTTGTTAATGACAGGTGATTCATCATCAGATACCTCAAGAAGAATTTTAGATGAGTTCATATCATAAATAACACTGGGTGGATCGCTGGCACAGCTTACAATATCTGAAAAAGGGCATGCATAGTACCCGTCACTAAGCACTCCATGGTAACTTCGCTCCCCTGTGGCAATCTCTATCATATCAGCCCATGGAAGTTCTGAGGAGCCTTCAGTCGACTCTACATAGCTATTCACATCAGGTGAACAGGATAGAAGTGGGTTGCCGTAAAGGAATCGTGAATCCATTGTGAAGTCAAATTGAGGGCCTGAACCTACATTCATTGAAAGGGCGACAGGTTCAGCATTTGAACCGTCGCTATCACAGACCAGAACCATTTCAGGAACGTGAACATCTTCCCCGGCAGTAACTGTAACAGCGTAACAGATACTTTCTCCGTTCCACGACCCCGAAAGCCAGGATACGCGAATGACATTTGCCCAGCCGCAAGCAGAGTGATCCCAGAAAGACAGCCATTCCTCTTTCTCTCCAGGGAAATCACATGAGACTGTCCAGAAGTCAGAGTTATTATCCACAAACAAAACTCTTCCATCAGGAAGCGCCACCAGTGACTTGACATAATCATTGATATCCGATGCAAGAAACACCGGTTGGGATGCCAGAAGAAGAACCATCATTATTCCAGTCAAAACAACCTCCTCTGCTTATGTATTTAAACACTAAGCTATTATTATAGTAATTCAAACTGTATGAATGACCAATAGTACCATTCGGGCACCTGGGGATTGGGCAAAGTCCTGGATTCCCGGTAGACCCAACTGGACTGAAATGTGCTTCCTTGCACAGTACCGTACGCGAACCCTCTATACATGTCATCTGGGAACGCTAAAATATCAAGCGGACTTCCGATTTGAGCATGATGGACAAAAACCCCTGCGCTTACAGAAAATTGCACGCAGATACTCATTTCAGAATTCTGCGAAACTGTGCTTTTTCGGTGTACTTGCCAATACTCAGGAAAAGTGACATTATTTTAGTGTATTTTAAAGACATGGATTTTGTAATAATAGAGAAAGACAATCCTGAAAATACCCGGAACAGGAAACATGAAAATGAACAGCAATGGAATTGATGACAAGTACGATGAGGGCACAGGTATGATACCCAAGATAATCAGGTTCAGCGCGTTCTTAATTCTCTCTCTGCTTTTATCGAACATTTCTGCTGCATCGGAGTTTGAAACAATATCATTTATGCCTTCAGAGGGAATTGAGGAGTTCATTGTTGCCAGACTGAACCTGACCACATTCCGGAATTCCTTTGGGCCTGCAAGAAGCCCCGGTATGCGCTATTTTTCCCACATGGGATTGAGACCAACCGAGATATCAGAGGGCAAGATCGTCTTTGAAACTGAAGACTGGTACTACTGCTTTGAATTGGTTGAAAGAAGGGATGTAAATCGCGACGGCATTGAAGACGTAGTGATTTGTTTCACGGATGACGCTATTTATGGAACTTATTTAACCAAATATATTTACCTCATGACCTGTCTTTCAGAGGATTCTGACCTGATTGCAATTGCTTATAGTCCATCAGGATATCACAGCGAAAGTGATCCTGAAATGCGTGAAGAACTTATACCCGCCTATAGAGGGCAATACTGGCCTGAAATCGATCAATAGTGATTCTGGTTAGACTTTACTCTATAAATACGGGGAATCAGCGCTTTTTGCCAAAATGCCCTTTTATCTACAAATAGACTGACCATGCCATAAATTTAAGTAAACATAAAAGCCGCAGGCATCCTGTAGTAGATGCCTATTGAACCATTTCGGTACTACAAAATTCTTTTGATTGCTATAAGAAGAGACACTTTTCACTCAGGATCAGAGATTACGTAACGTCTTCCTGGGTCTCTCGGGCCAGTGCCTACAGGCAAGACAAGCCCTTTCTCAACCAATGACTTCATTCCGTTTCTAACTGTGCGACCGGTAACATCCAGAATCGTCGCCAGTTCAGAAGTGGATAGCCCATCTGGATTAGCTCTAAGCAACCTGAGAATATGAGAATCAGCTTTATCAAAAAGTGAAATACCTATTGGATTGGTGAAAATAGTTACCCGGAAATTTCTCCCGGTTTCAGTAAAATCCGGGGGGCGAAGCCCCATTTCATTACAGTCGGCGATCATTCTTTGAATGCCACTACCCCACTGTTCAATCAACCCAAGTTCTTTAAAGACCCGTCCTATCACTCTATTGCGCAATACTGAAACACCGTTCAGCAGATCTTCAATGGTAACACCGAATTGAAGCAGACCGGGATTCTCAATCTCTATTCGATCATCAAAAATAGATATTCTTACCGGAGAGCCTGTCATGGAATAATCTGCATGCACAACAGCATTAACAGCAGCCTCCCTCAGTGCAACTAACGGAAAATTACTGCGTTTGTCATTTCGAACTTCACCGATATGAATAGATGTCTGCATGTGTTTCCTGAAGAACTCCATTGCGTGGTAAGGAAGATTCGGCAAGTGATCTCTGTACTCGGCAGTATCGGTAATAACACTGCGGTCTTTGCCTCGGAATCTCCCGCATTGCAGCCAGGCGTCCGGGAATAGCTCATCCCGTACTTTTCCGAAAAAGAGTATACCACCCACTGTGGCAACAACTTTGTTCATAGCACATGCAACAACTCTAAGAAAGATCCTCTCTTTTCAGGCCCTTCAGGTTTTTGCGTACAT
>JAGLDB010000030.1 GCA_023145935.1 Candidatus Sabulitectum sp.
CCGGTGCAGTCCACAGAAAATGAGTTTCCACATTCAATCACTGCGGTGGATTCCAGCACTTTTCTTCCAGATATATCATAAATGCTCAGAGAACCGGAGAAAGTCTGATTCTCTTCAGGTAGTCTTATTACCAGGTTGGATCTTACAGGATTTGATGCAATTTCAGGGACAATTCCTCCTGGATATGTGCTGCCGCTGATCCCACTGGTGTTGGAAGTGTATATGTTCCAGTCATTTCCCTGTGTGCCTGCCCAATAGATGTTGTTGCCGGAAGCTACCGGATTCCATACCGGCCCGCCCGGGGAAACGGGTTCGAAGGGAGTAGACCATCCCCCTGTGTCAAGAATCGATCCGCGGGCCACAGCATCTGACCTGCCTTCCTGCCAGTACACAGCCTGCTCTCCGCTGGTTGCCTGGCAAACCACAGGGTTGATGAAATGGTTTTCACCTGATGTGATCGTCTCAGAATTTTCCCAAGTTGAACCGTCCCATACACGGGCTGTTATTGAAGAGACAGGACCGTCTGACTGCCAGACTGCTATGAGCACACCACCTGCAAGGGAGATATGAGGTGAGTGGCAGAAATTACCTGATGATATCTCAACAGGAGGATCAAAACCTGACTCATCACCGGATGTCCACATTATGGAACTTCCAGCTGGAGTCTGCTTTACCCACAGTGCATGAAGCAAGCCATCCGGCCCTTCAGAAATCGCTGGAGATTCAGCCCATTCACCAATGGAGCTGAGCTGTTGTACCGGTACAGAACCGTCCAGAGTCTTGAGCATGATACTGCCGCCGGTTGATTCCCAGTTCTGCCAGGTCAGCCACATTCTGTCTGTGTATGCCAGATCGGGGGATACTTGATAGCCATCCGGGGGGACAGATGTCTCAATTGATTCAAACGGAATACCATGGGCGGTCTTTATTCTGTAAGAGTAGGTGGCCAGATCAAAATCACTCCAGGCAAGCCATGGAACTCCGGACCCGTCGAAACAGACTGATACTGCGTTGTCCCAGTACTCATCAGCGTCTACGATGTAAACCTGACTCCAGCTGTCCACTGCGTCGTCGTAGAATCGTGCTGCTACATCAAGTCTTCCGTTCTGGCCGGTTAACCAGGCGACTGCGGTGATGTTTCCATGGGTGTCTACAGCGGGAAAGCAGTCGGAGTGAGAGCTTGTTGATACCGGGAATACATCTGAGGAATTTACTTCATACTCGAGTCCGGCATTGAGTACAGACCCTCCTACAGGTTTCAGGGTTGGATCACCAAGAAGAGCATTGCCATAGAACCACGCTCTTTCAGAAGAAGAGAACCCTCCCTGTGCTTCGTACTCCCACCAGTCTCTGAATGCTTCACCAAAGGTCGAACCGGAACCCACTGGATTGTAGAAATACTCGAAATCAAGCATCGATCCTGTTTTTGCCGCTCCGGAAACAAGCAGCCCCATGTCTGTGCCGAACAGGTACCAGTTGCCAAGACATCCGGTTTCGGTCCATCTGGCATTTGAACACGAAAAGAGCTGAAGGAATGCAGTATTCGGATTGACCTGTGCTATTTCGGGTGCCATAACAGTGCCAGCCATACCTGTGGGAACCTTAAAGGTGTGCCCCCACGGGCATGAGTGAGCCATGAGGTGTACGAATTCGTATCCCTCTGCAAGTCGCGACAGATAGTTCTGTGCAGTTGTCTGGCTCTCGGAGTTAACCACGGTTACACCCGATGCCCCGTAAATTGAGTTCAATCCGCAGTCCGAGTAATTACTCCAGTCATCATCAATGAAGGTCAACGCACGGGATGGAGGTGTTAGTGAACCGGTGCGGTACAGGTGATTCTTCTGAAAATACTGAGATAACATCTGAATTTCAGATCCGAAATCAGCAGCATGAGCGTCAATCCTGCCCAGCCAGATCTCTGGAGCCACATCGCCAGTATGTGAATCAAAGAGACTATCCATATCCGTATCTGTCCAGACTCCGTCCAGGTCCATGAAGTAGAGTTCACATGGGAATTCCTCTGGAGCCCAGTAATCTTCTTCAAACCAGGCGCAGGGAAGGAAACCAATAAATATGGCACCATCTATGCCGGCAGTTCCCTGCAGCAGGTTTTTTAAATCAGCTGCGGTTCCCCCGGACATGTTCTGTACAACAACATTCCATCCCTCGGATGTGAGATCTGTTTGAAACTGGGAAAGCTCTGCAGCCAGAGGAGTGGCAACATAATCAGCCACAACCACCAGAACTGTATTTCCATCCACCGGCTGAGAAATGGGTACTGAAATGTTCTGGAAGGAAGCCGGGAAAGCTTCCATGGGAGACCTTTCAGATAGCAGACTGCTGGAAGGTGAAATACCTGCAGGAACAACATTCAAGGCAAGAATTGCTATAAGGATAATCATTTGAACCTCCGTGAATCAACAGCAGGTGCAGGGTTGAAGAAATATATATTGTTACAGTGGTCTGGTCACCACAGCGGATACCGGCATTTCGCTGGTAAAAAATACTGTATCAGCTTCGAATGTCTGCCGGCCCTTGATTATCAGACAGTCAATTCCCATCTCTTCCACCAGGAGCCTTGCATTGACTGCGGGCCATTCGTTCAGAATGCGGGCATAGTTTTCGAAGTCTGCAGGAAGGGTTGTACTGTAGCCGTTCACCGAATGAGTGAAGTGGCCAACTGAATTGATAAGTCTTCTGGTTTCCGCTTGCGGGTTGTTCATGTCGGTAGATACAGGCAGATAGAGAACTGTATCGAAATTCTGTCTGGCAAGCCACTGGTGCCACGGAAGCGGTTCAAGGGGAATGGTTCGGAGAGGGGCATGCAATACGGTTGCCGCTGCAAGAGCCACTCCTGTTATGGCAAGCCCGGGTTTTTCCCCCAGTTTTCGTCCAGCAAAAATCACAAGTGGAAGAATTGCAAAGAAACCTGCCCTGGCTGGAAGCCTGATCGAGGAGCAGCCGGGAAGTTCTGCAAAGTATCTGAAAGGAGCTGAAGCAACCGCTTTTCCAAAAAAGACAAATGTAGGGCCCAGACTGAAGAGGGCGAAAAACAGAAAACAACCCAGAAGAAAGATATCCCATCTGCTCTTTTTTCCTTTGAGAAGAAACCAGAGGCTACCTGCTACAACTGCAAGACCCGGCCACAGGGCTGCTTCAGGGTGCATACTCTCAGGTCTCATCCACCCCAGAAGAAAACTGTTTCCCCATGGAGAAATGAATGCAGCAATGTCTGTTGAAGCGATAGAGTCGATGGACCAGAAATGTGCATTCTTCAGGAGTGGAAGAAGGAACGGCAATGCAGCCAGGTTGCCAGCCAGCCACCAGCCTGTCATTGGGAGAAGCCGTTTTCTCTCTGGAAGAAAGATGGTTGAGATCAACATAAGAAACAGCGCAAGATTTAGAAAATACCAGTGGTACAGCGAGGCCAGGCATTGCAGAAAAACAAGAACAGCCAGTTGCCAGCCTTTGCATTTGCCCTTCAAGACCCGTATTGCATACACAACTGCCAGGACGGACAAACCCACGGAAAACAGCTGGAGATGCCAGATGTGTGACTGGAAATAGGGTAATAGAATCACCACGCAGCCGGTGAACAGTGAACCATAAAAGTTTGCTCCAGTTTCCCTGGCAAGAAGAGCAGAAGACAAACCTGCAAAAGCCAGGAATAGAACAAGAAGAATATTGTGAATCCGAATGGTGCCCATACCCGAAAGTTGCAGAGGCAGGGCAATAATACTCTGCGTCAGAAGCAGGTCATTGCGACCGTTACCATCAGGAAAACCTTCAAAAATGGGAAGATCAAGTGGGTTCAGGCCTGTGACAATAGCATGGTTGTTCCAGGCAATGAGCCAGCTGTTGAACAGAGTGTCAGCATGGTCGTGAGGTTCAGATGTGGATGCAAGAGGCCATGTTACAATGACTGCGAGAAGAAGAAAAAGGGGAAGGGAGATCGCAGGTTTAATTCCTGAATCGCTCTTCCCCCTTGCTGGCATTTAGTAAGCTCTGGCGAGGATTGCAGTGGTAGAGGTTTCTCTTCCTGTGAGAAAGCAGATTCCGGTACCAGGTCTCTGTTCTAAAGGCATACAGCGTACAGTGGCCTTTGTTTCCTCCTGGATCCTTTTCTCGTCATCGCTGCTGCCATCCCACCAGACCTTGTAAAAGCCGGGCTGACCTGGAAGCAGTTTCTTGAATTCGTCGTAGCTTTCCACTTCAAAAGTATGGCTGTCTCTGAATTCAACAGCGGCGGCAAGCATTTCGTCCTGTATGGTGGCCAGGATGTTTTTAACCGCATCAGCAATACCGTCCATTGGTATGGTAAACTTGTTCTCCCTGCCTGGTTTGTTTCTCTGACCGGCCATTACATGCCCTTCAGCCAGGTCGCGAGGGCCTATCTCCAGCCGCAGAGGCACTCCGCGAACTTCCCAGTGGTTGAATTTGAAGCCAGGGCTCATTCCGTCTCTGTCATCAAGTAGTGCTCTGATCCCCAGTTCCTTCATCTCGTTAACAATTCTGTTGGCAGCTTCAAGAACTGCTATCTTCTCTTCTTCTTTTCGGGCGATGGGAATAACTACAGCCTGAACCGGTGCCAGCTTTGGTGGAAGTTTCAGACCGTGCTGGTCGCCATGAACCATGATCACAGCGCCCACAAGCCTTGTTGTAACACCCCAGCTGGTCTGGTGAACTAATTTTCTCTTGTTATCAGTATCGAGGTAGAGAGTATCAAAAGCCTTTGCAAAATTTGTTCCCAGATAGTGACTTGTTCCACCCTGCAAAGCCCACCCATTACCCATCATGGATTCTATGGTGTAGGTGTCTACAGCACCGGCGAATTTTTCCTTATCAGTTTTTTTACCGGGTACAACAGGAATAGCAGCCACATCATGCATAAAATCAGTGTAAACTTTCAGCATGCGCATGGTTTCTTCTCTGGCATCCTCTTCTGTAGTGTGAGCGGTATGCCCTTCCTGCCAGAGGAATTCTGTTGTTCTCAGGAAAGGCCTTGGACGAAGTTCCCACCTGACAACATTAGCCCACTGATTAAGAAGCATTGGAAGATCGCGATAGCTGTTGATCCATTTGCTGAACATGTGATTTATTATGGTCTCGGATGTGGGTCGAACAACCAGGGGCTCTTCAAGTTTTTTGCCTCCTGCATGTGTTACAATTGCCAGCTCAGGGCTGAATCCTTCAATATGCTCAGCCTCTTTTTTCAGAAAGCTCTCAGGAATAAGCAGAGGGAAGTATGCGTTGCTGTGACCTGTATCTTTAAAGCGACGATCCAGATCGTCTTTCATCATTTCCCATATAGCGTATCCGTAGGGGCGTATAACCATGCAGCCACGGACTGGAGCTGAATCGGAAAGCTCAGCTTCTCTAATGACATCCAGATACCATCTGGAGAAGTCCTTCTCTGGACTTGTTATATTTTTCGCCATGGCAAACCTTTCATTATCGTAAATAGAATCAAATAAAGACCTGGATTGTTGAGAGCCTGCTGCCCATGGGGTTTGACGCGAGGCTCAGCAAGCGGTAATATAATCAGTGTTGGGGGACCAGAGATCTGAGAGTGGTAATATACCCATGAAGGCAGCACCTGTCTGCTTCGGAGGCGCCCTCTTTAAGTGGGAAGACTCATAGACCCGGGCAGCTGTATTAAGTCCTTTAACCCTGTTGTAAGAGCATTCCTCAGGGTTTGGTCCCCTTCCTTCCAATCAATACACTTGCAGTCAGATTCAGTTATCTTTCCACTGTACTTATACGATTAAGGCGGGTTGAAATGGCAGGTAGAAGAATCACCGTAAAGACCATAGCTGCAATGAGAAAGCGTGGTGAGAAGATTGTCGCACTCACTGCTTATGATTTTCACACTGCCCGTATGGAAGAGATGGCTGGAGTTCACATTATTCTTGTGGGTGACTCTTTTCAGATGGCAGTTTTAGGAGAGGATACCACTCTGGGGGCCAGTATGGATGTTCTAACAGCTCACTGCAGAGCTGTAAGAAAAGGAGCATCTGACGCCCTGGTTGTGGGAGATATGCCCTTCGGCAGTTATCAGCCTTCAGATGAGATCGCCGTTAAGAATGCTGTGCGTTTCATTGCTGAAGCAGGAGCGGACGCAGTGAAGCTTGAAGGGGGCAATGCAGCAGCAGTCAGCCGTGTAAAGGCAATTGTTGATGCAGGGATCCCGGTGATGGGCCATCTTGGGCTGTTGCCTCAATCCATCAGAAGCGAGGGTAGCTACCGTGTTGTAAGAGCCGATTCCGAACAGATGCTTCTTGAGCAGATCAAAGCTCTGGAGAGCGCCGGTGCCTTCTCAGTTGTTCTTGAAATGATAGAAGAAGAGGTGGCAACAAGAATAACGGAAGCTTCAGGTATTGCTACAATTGGAATTGGAGCAGGCAGGTATACCCATGGGCAGATACTGGTAGTGAATGATATGCTTGGTATGAACAACGATTTTAATCCAAAGTTCTTAAAGAAGTACGCTGACCTTCACAGTGTGATGAAGGAAGCGCTTGACAGCTATGTAAGTGATGTAACCGGGGGAGCATTCCCCGGAGAAGAAAATGTATTCAAGGGAAGGGGGAAAAACCGGTGAAAATCCTTGTGATCGGCAGCGGGGGTCGTGAACATGCCCTTGCATGGGCATTGTACAACGGTGGAGCAAACACAGTTATTGTTAATCCGGGAAATCCAGGAACTGCTTTATTCGCTGAAAATATCACCGGTGACCCGGTGGATATTGCTACAAAAGAATCTGTTGATCTGGTTGTGGTGGGTCCGGAGATTCCACTTGTTGAAGGCATTGCCGGACTTCTTGCACAGAAGGGAATTCCGTGCTTTGGACCATCTGCTGATTGTGCCCGTCTGGAGGGCAGCAAGTGGTTTGCGAAAGAGGTCATGGCAGCGGCAAAAGTTCCTACTGCCATGGGAAGAGTGTTTATAAACCATGTTTCTGCTGTTGACTATCTTGGAGAATACCCGGACAAATTTGTTATCAAAGCTGACGGGCTTGCTGCAGGTAAAGGAGTTTACCTCCCGAACACAAAAAGAGAATCTGATGCCATCATCGAGGATCTATTTAAGGGAAGTCTTGGCAAAGCAGGCGCATCGGTTGTGATAGAGCAAAGGCTTTCCGGTCGGGAGGTCAGTGTTCTGGCTGTCTGTAATGGAACTGATGCTGTGATCCTTCCACCCAGTCGAGATCATAAACGGGTTTATGACGGGGATATGGGTCCCAATACCGGTGGTATGGGAGCCATCTGTCCTCCACCGGATGTTCCGTACGATTTCGGGGAAGATGTGAGGGAGAGGGTTATTCTGCCTGTGTTAAAGGTTCTGAAAGAACGGGGAATGGATTTCAGAGGCGTTCTTTACGCCGGTATAATGATCACTGAACACGGGTACTTTGTTCTTGAGTTCAATGTTCGGTTTGGAGACCCGGAGACTCAGGCGGTTCTGCCAATGATAGAGAGTGACCTTGCTGCGCTGTTCCTGGCTGCTGCCAGGGGTGAGGAACTGCCTCCAGTAAAGATAAGAGACGGGGCTTCCGCATGTATCATACTGGCGTCAGGCGGGTATCCCGGCAGTTATTCCAGAGGATATGACATTACCGGGGTTGAAGCAGTGGATTCTCTGATCTTCCATGCGGGAACAGCAGAGGTGGACAGCAGGCTGGTTACTGCAGGTGGAAGAGTTCTTGGAGTTACAGCTCTGGGCGAGGATATTGATGAGGCACTGGAAAAGGCCTACGAGGACGCAGATAAAATTGAATTTGAAGGCAGACATATGAGACGAGATATTGGAAGGACAGTATGAAACCACTTGTAGGAATACTGATGGGCAGCGAGAGTGACCGTGATACAATGAGCAAGACTGAAGAGATTCTTCAGAGTCTTGATATAGCGTATGAAGTGAATGTTATGAGTGCCCACCGCAACCCTGTAAAAGTCAAGGAATACACCCAGACAGCAGCAGACAGAGGGCTTAAGGTTATTATTGCAGGAGCAGGTCTTGCAGCTCACCTTGCTGGAGCAGTTGCAGCGAATACCATGCTTCCTGTAATTGGCGTGCCCATAGAAGGCGGACCTCTCCGGGGGTTTGATGCTCTTCTCTCCACTGTTATGATGCCCAAGGGAGTTCCTGTGGCAACTGTGGCAATAGGCAGCCACGGAGCCCGGAATGCAGCATATCTTGCAGCCCAGATAATCGCACTCAACGATGAAAAGATACTCAATGCACTCAAGTCAGCTCGTGGCTGGTAGGGTTCTCAGTGTAAACACCGAATTGCCGGAGGAGAAGGCCGTAACTGCGGTCTCCTCTGTTATTGAAGCCGGTGGAACGGTGATTTACCCCTCGGATACCGTATATGGAATAATTGCGGATTTCCGCAACAGAGCTGCCTGTGAAACAGTGGCTGAGATCAAAGGTTATACAGTTATAAGACCTTTCATCACCCTCATTCCGGACATCGCATCAGCATTAACGCTGACAACCAGTGCCCACGGGGAAAAACACATGCAACAGCACTGGCCAGGTCCGGTGACACTGGTGTTCAAGGCAAGCAGCACCGTACCCGAGTGGTTAGTAAGCTCCAGCGGTACCGTAGCTCTCAGACAGCCTGCCGATCGATTAACAACAGCAATTATGAATGCAACCGGAAGATTTCTGATCACAACAAGCGCTAACAGGAGAGGCGAACCGTTTCCACTTGATATACTTGCCATCAACAGCCTCATGGTCAACTCGGTGGATCTTATACTGAATGCCGGTCAGCTTACGCTTCGGAGACCTTCAAGGATACTGGACTGCACAGGTTTAACATCGGTAGAAGTAAGAAGCTGAAACAATAATGTACGAGTAACAACGCAGATAATGGAACCGGATTCAATACGCGCAGCAGAATCATTGTTAGCAAAATGCAGCAGAACTGCTCTATGAGGTTGAGTGTTTGTGAGATCGCAGTCTGCTGATTTTGATTGTTCGACTTCGGAAACAAGAAACTGAAACAATGATGTGCCCTTCAATATCCACATGGATATCGACTTGATGTGAGGAGATAATTCATGAACCATAAACTCCCATACAGGTTTCTCTAAAGGCCACTGCAATAACAATCATGAAAGACTCAGAAATGCAAGTTGTTGTTTACCAAGTAGTTTCAATTACCTGATTAACACTATCTGAAGTTGTTCCCTATATTCTGCGTTCTTTGATATTTTTGGGGGTGTATGTTGTCCAACGGAAAAGGTAGAGGGACGAAGCTTGACAGATCAAGTCTGAGGAATCTCTACAGGCGAATATTCAAGCACAAGAAAGCTCTTCTTGGGGGCATCATCGCCCTTATAGGTGTTGACGGCCTGCAGTTGCTTGTTCCCCAGATATTTAGAAAGCTCATTGATAATCTGGCCCGTGGAACTGCTGATTCTGCTCTGGTGTGGCGGATGGGTTTTTCCATTGTGGCCATTGCGCTTGGAATGGCTTTCTTCCGGTTTTTCTGGAGAATATTCATAGTGGGAGCCAGTCGAAGGCTTGAGCGAGACCTTCGAGCTGATTTCTACAGCCATCTTCAAAAGCTTCCGGCACAGTACTACGACAAGACCAAGGTGGGCGACATAATGGCCCACGCCACAAATGATATCAATGCTGTTCGCATGGCTGCAGGCATGGCGACAATTGCCTCTTTCGATGCAGTTTTCATGAGTGTGGCCAGCATAATAATGCTGCTTCTCATCGACTGGAGACTTACTCTTATAACCATGATCCCACTGCCTTTCATAACGCTTCTTGTGCTGAAGTTCGGTGGAATGCTCCATGAAAGATTCACAGCGGTTCAAAAGGCATTCAGCGGGCTTACAGATAAAACGCAGGAATCATTTTCCGGTATTCGAGTCATTAAGGCTTACGGTGATGAAGAATCTGAAAGGAAACTGCTTGCCGAAAAAGCCGGTGAATGCGTTCAAGAGAATATCAGGTTGACCCGTATATGGGGCTTCATGCAGCCGTTTGTTATGGGGCTTGCCATGATGAGCAGCTCGATCCTGCTCATGGTCGGTGGGCGGGCTGTTATAGGCGGATCCATCTCTCTCGGTCAGTATGTTGCGTTTTCCAGCTATCTTGCCATGCTTACCTGGCCCATGATGGCCATTGGCTGGGTGGTTAACCTGCTTCAGCGCGGCGCGGCCAGCATGGGCAGGCTTGAAAAGATCATGAATACCATTCCCGCAATAGTTGACGGTCCTGTTAAAGGAGAGCCTGAACCATCCATTGAGGTGCGAGGACTGTCCTACACTTATCCTGATACAGATATTGAAGTTTTGAAGGATATTTCATTCAGTATTCCAGCCTCATCAACACTTGGTATTGTGGGCAGAACCGGAAGCGGGAAAACCACACTTGTTGAACTTCTCATGCGTCTTTATGACCCGCCTTCAGGTACTGTGTTCATTGATGGTGTTGATGTGCGGGAGAGAGTGATCGGCCAGGTACGGGGGTTGTTCGGATATGTCCCCCAGGAAACATTTCTCTTTGCCCTTTCAATAGCCGAAAACATCGCTTTCGGAAACCGGGATATTCCTGTTGAGACTGTTCAGCATCTTGCTGAACTGGCAGAGATAGGTACCGAGATCGAGGGCTTTAAAGAAGGCTATGATACAATGGTTGGAGAAAGGGGCATTACCCTTTCCGGCGGCCAGAAGCAGAGAATTGCCATAGCAAGGGCACTGGCTGTGTCACCTTCAATTCTTGTACTGGACGATTCACTCAGTGCCATTGATACAGAGACCGAATCAGCGATTCTTGCAAAACTCAAAAAGGAAATATCAGGTCTGACAAACATCCTTATCGCCCACAGGATCAGCACTGTTCAGCACGCTGATCTTATTCTGGTGCTGGATGACGGGAAGCTTGTGGAAAAGGGAACCCATGAGGATCTGCTGGAAAAGGACGGCTACTACACTGAGCTTTACCGTATGCAGCAGCTTGAAGAAGAAGTGGAAAAAAGATGCGAAGGGGGTGACTGCTGATGCCTCCACATGGACAGACTTCATTCGCCGATGATTCAATAGAGGGAAAAGGATATGACTCAAAGCTGATCAAGCGGTTGCTTCACTATGTTGGCCCTCACAGAAAGCTCATCTTCCTGGCTATGTTCTTCATGCTTGTCTCATCAAGCGTGGAATTACTGCTGCCATATGTGACCAAAACAGGTATTGATAAGTACCTTGCAAGGTTGTATCAGGTCTATACAGATACTCCTTCCGCCTGTGACAGCCTTATGGCTCTTTCGCCTGCTGACGGTGATTTTGTCTTCCTTGCGTCTGACACTCTTTTAATAAGAAAAGCCTCTATGGATGGCATGGACCCTGCAACAACTCATGTTCTTGCAACAGGCGGGCATCTGTTGCCTGAGACATTCTATCTATTCCCGGCTGAACAATATGAAGGGGAAACAGGCCGTATTCAGGATGATTACTGGCTGGTTCCAGAGCGTGATCTGGGAAAGATCCCTCCTGACAAATTGATGACCATCCGCGAGAAGGATATAGCTGGAATTACCAGGCTTGCTTTGATATTCATGGGGCTTCTTGTTGTGAGCATATTTGCAGGTTACGGCCATGTGATGTCTCTGGTGGTAGCAGGTCAGCGATCCATGTTCGATGTTCGGACAGAACTGTTCAATCACATACAGACCCTCAGTTTGAACTTTTTCAGTAAGAATCCTGTGGGCAGACTTGTAACCAGGGTTTCCAACGATGTTGAAGCTCTGAACGAGATGTTCAGCGCTGTTCTTGTTAATCTGGTTAAAGATTTCCTTCTGATAATTGGTACGATCACCATTCTTCTTGTGATGGACTGGAAGCTTGCCCTGATCTCTCTTACCGTTCTTCCCATCTTCACAATTGCATCTATGCTTTTCCGAAGGAAGACCAGAACCATCTACCGCAAGGTCAGAAAGCATCTGGCAGAGCTCAATTCCAGCATTGCCGAGGATGTTTCAGGGGTGAAGGTAATTCAGATATTCAGACAGGAGAAAGCCAGAAAAGACAAATATCTTGGGATCAACGATAACTACTACAAGATCAGCATGAAGCAGCTTTATGTGTTTGGTGTTTTCCGCCCGATAATCGAAGTTATCGCACAGGTTGGAACTGCAATTGTTCTTATCTACGGTGGTCTCAGTGCCATTTCAGGGGCACTTACCATAGGAGCCCTTGTGGCATTCATCAGTTATGTTCGTCAGATGTTCAGACCCATATCTGACATGAGCGAGAAGTACAACATCATGCAGGGCGCCATGGCCTCCAGTGAGAGAATTTTCAAGATTCTGGATACACAACCGGAAGTTGAAGAGGCAGAGGATGCTCTTGCCCCCGGAAAGCTCAGGGGAGAGGTTGAATTCGAAGATGTAGATTTCCAGTATGTGGAAGATACACCGGTTCTTAAAGACATAAGTTTTAGTATCGAACCTGGAAAGAGTATTGCTCTTGTGGGGCCCACCGGAGCAGGCAAAAGTTCCATCATCAGTCTTCTAACAAGATTCTGGGATGTTGATAGTGGAAGAATTCTGCTTGACGGTACAGACATCAGGGAGCATGCAGTGGAAACTCTTAGAAAGAACACTGCAATCGTTCTTCAGGATGCCTTCATCTTCAGCAGATCTGTTGCTGACAACATAAGACTTAGCAGTGATCTTACCATGGAAGAAGTGCGGAAAGCCGCAGACATGGTTCAGGCAACCGGGTTCATTGACCGGCTGCCACAGGGTTTTGATACAGTTATGGCCGAACGGGGTGCTACTCTTTCAACAGGTCAGAAACAACTTATCTGCTTCGCCAGAGCGCTTGCCCACGATCCGCGGATACTGATACTGGATGAGGCCACCAGCAATGTAGACCCAACCACAGAGCAATTGATCCAGCGGGCCATTGAAACTCTGATGAAGGGCAGAACGAGTATCATCGTTGCACACAGACTATCAACCATTCAGAAGTGCGATGAGATCATGGTTATAGATGCAGGGCGGATCATGGAACGGGGAACCCACCAGGAACTTCTTGCCAGACGGGGCATCTACTACAATCTCTACCTGCTTCAGTGGGGCAACGGGAAATCAAGTGACCGATAAAGCCCGGCGAGTATTCTCGCTGCCGGCCTTTCTTGTTTTAACCACTGTGCTGATACTCAATTCTTTGATCTACATGCCTTTCCTCTCTGATGATGCTCTTATTTCAATGCGCTATTCAGCCAGGCTTGCAGAGGGTCACGGGCTTACATGGACAGATGGCAGTGCAGTTGAAGGGTACTCCAATCTTCTTTGGGTTCTGCTTACAACCGGCGGTCTTTCCATAGGGCTTGATGGAGTAGCAGCAGTTCGGCTTCTTGGGGTTCTTTCACTGACATGTTTTGTTTTTTGTGTTCTTTTTACATACAGAAAAAGCATTACCAGGGAATACATGATAGTTCTGCTCTTTGCAGTTATCTCCGCACCTCTGGGGGTATGGGCCATAGGAGGGCTTGAACAACCGCTTGTGGCTGCTCTTCTGGCACTTTCCATTCCACTGATCTGGCAGGTGATGGATAAGAAGGAAGCGACTTTTGCCCGGTATTTTACCGCTTCAATTCCACTGACACTGTTGTGCATTACAAGACCAGACGGTGTTATCTTCACATTTGCCGCTATTCTGGTTCTTCTGTTTTCCGGAAATGGAAGGCGTTCTTTTCTTCTTGCAGTTTTTCCAGTTCTGATCATGCTGGCTCAGCTTGGTTTCCGGCTTGGTTACTACGATGACTATGTGCCGAACACCGCAAGGATCAAGATGCGCCCTTCTGTTCATTACTCAATACACGGAGTCAAATACCTTATTCGCGGTATTTTTGTGCTTTTTCCACTTAGCTTGTTCTCTGTTTTTGCAACCTTCAAAGCTGTCCGGAAAAGACACTTCCGAACTCTGCTGCCTGCAGCCATGGCTCTTTCATGGATGATGTATCTGGTCCTTATAGGTGGAGATATTTTTCCGGCATACAGGCATTTCGTACCGCTGGTCGTTCTTTTTACATGGATCTGTATCGAAGAGCTGCCTGAGATCAGAAGAACCTTCAAAAGCGTAGTTTTGTTCGCAGTAATTCTGTTTCTGTTTGCTGTTCTGCAGTATACCGATTCCCGTAACAGGGATGCCCGTGAGGAACTTTGGGAGTGGGATGGTCAGGTAACAGCACTTGTTTTGAAAGAAGCTTTTGCTGAACAGCAGCCTCTTCTTGCGGT
>JAGLDB010000300.1 GCA_023145935.1 Candidatus Sabulitectum sp.
TATCATCTCTGCCTGGAAGAACTGCCGTCATCAGGTGTTCGCCTGAGATGTCATAAAGATCAAAAACAGGAAACTGCTCAAATCCCCGCTGCACCCAGATCCGGTTCAAGCTGTCCACTCCGAGATCTGAAATCATGGGCTTATTGGGGAAAGGTTCCCACTCAACCTGATGTGTATGACGAGATCGGGCATAGAAGAGTTCCTCAACATATTGCTTCCGTTCCAGAATCTCCTCTTCTGTTCTAACCACTTCCGGGTAAGGCAAATTCAGTGTATCCATCACCGAGCCGTCTTCATGAAAAAGAAGAAGCAACGGTTCGGTGCGTGGCTCAGGCGCAATACAAACAAAGCCATCACCTGCTGTGAACAGCATAGGGAAATAATCGATTTTTATCATATCATTCATGTTGAGCAGGTAATCATTTCCTATCTCAATTGAATACTGCCTGCTGTAGTACTCCGTGATGACAGAATCAGGACTATCAGCATGCCACCTGCAGATCTGCTTATCTGTTAGTAAGAAAGTGTCTTCACGGCTGAGTTCACTTAGCATTCCAATAATGTTCAGAGAATCTGCAGCCACGAAGAACCACGGTCTTGGTGCTCGACCGAGATACATGGAAGTGCAGACAATCTCTCCCGTTGAATCGAATCTCATCCAGCCCAGTTCGCCATCATCTAAACTAATTGAACCATCATCCATAACTGCAATGAAGAACGGTTGCAACAGCTCTCCCGGCCCACTGCCGCGTCGTCCTATCCGCTGTACAAAAGTACCATCGGGCGAGTATCTGAAAATTGTGCACTTCATCCAGTCCACCACAAAAATGTCACCATTCGGGCCAATGTCCACTTCGCCCAGTGCACCGAACACATAGTTGGAGTCACCTAGTTCAACTCCGATGGAATCAATCACTGTCAGTGTACAAACATGAGCATGATTTGCTCCATGAACAGGATGAGTATTACCGGTCTCAACACTTTCAACACCGCAGGCAAGCAATACCGTCAGAATAGGAACAGAGGAATAAATGAGTCTCATCTCGGGCCACCTTTCCAAAAAAAACTGATCTGCGTCGAAACAATTAGCATTCCCCTGCTGCCTCTCTTTCAATAGAAACAGATACTTTGTTCATTGCAACTATATAATTATAATCAGCGAAGTAAAAGGCTCCTTAAACTCAAGTACTTTGGAGAAAGCATGTCACTTCTCAGATATTCCATAGCAATTGTTATACTTCTACTGGCCTCCTGTTCTACACCTGCCGACTGGCATGAGCCTTTTCCTGAAAGGTTGACTATTTCAGTTACGGACAGTATCGGCATGGAAATGGGTGACTCATGCTATGTACTAGGTGCAATTGCAGACGCGGAAGTATCACCTTCGGGAACCATCCTGGTGCTGGATAAAAGTGCACATTGTATAAGGGAGTTTGCATCTGATGGAACACACCTGACAAATCTTTCCAGGCATGGAAACGGCCCTGGAGAATTCGCATACCCCTTTGACATGGCACTGATGCCGGATGGTGAAATACTGGTGGCAGATATGTTCAAGCAGGCAATCGTTGTCCTTTCGGAAACAGGAGAGAGCATTGAGGACATTTCCGACTGGTCATTATTCCTGCCTACATCGATAACTCCACTGGGTGAAGGTCTTTTCGCAGGCTGTGAGATGAAGTATGACATGACCGATAACCACATGCTCATAATCATCAACCCGTCATTATTCAGATTGTCCGATGGAACATCGGAATACTCATTCTTCTCAGATACACTCATGTTCAATCTTGACGGTTCAGACACACCGCTCTCGGCAGAGGGTTTAACCGGTGTAACTCTTATGTGTTCAGGCGAAGACGGTGGAGTGTTCTACAGTCGAAAGTCTTCTTCTGAAGGAGTTGTTCACTGCTGGGATATTGAAGGTTCTCCCCTGTTCACCGCATCAATCGGAATTCCACCTGTGCGAAAAACAGAGCAGGAAATCCTTGATGAGATCGAGTTCACCGGAATGCAGTTCGCTGCCCTGGGATTAAATACACTTCCTGAAGATTTTGAACCTGATCCTTTACACAACCTTGTAGAAAACATCGGGGTGGATCCGGATGGAAATCTGTGGGTGCAGCGTGGAACGGAACCACAACCTGTTTTCGATGTCTTTGATACTGCCGGAGATCATATCGGTACTGCTGAATTTCCCAGGACCGGGAAGCAATGGCAATTCAGCATAACACCCAATGGAAGTCTTGCCTGGAACAACGATCCTCTGTCTGGAATTCAGAAAATCTACATGATTGAGTTGCCTGAAGTAAGTCAATAGGTCTGGAGACTACTGTGAACAAAGAACAGCT
>JAGLDB010000301.1 GCA_023145935.1 Candidatus Sabulitectum sp.
GCTCTTCCAGGAAGTATGACAGATCCATATGTCTACAAATACAGCTCTTCAGGCACTTATTCGGGTAATTTTGACCTGGACTGTTGAGGAAGCGATCTCGACCGGGAGGTAACCGGTCTTGCCGCAGGCCCCACACGAATTTACGGTGCAGGTGTTGATGCTCAGACAATGAAAGAGTGTCTGGAGAAATACACTTTTGCGGGAAATGTTGCTACTAATCCCCAGTTCATGCTCGAGCTGGGAATTGATTTCTATGACATTGCGTTCTATGACAACGAGTGGTGGTACGCTTGCAACGATTCATCATTCCCTGTGAGAGCATACGACACAAACGGAGTTCTTGTTGAATCTATAAGTTCTTCAGTTCTTCCTGCGGCTCACGGAATGACTTTTGACGGCGAAGGATATCTCTGGGTGAGCAACATGATCACGGATGAGATATACAAGATCGATCTGAACGCCTCGTATCTTACTGGAACCACATGGGCTACTATAAAGGCCACATTCTAGGAAGAAGTTCTTGTTGACAAGAAAGATCCCGGGCAACCGGGATCTTTCTGTATCTCAAAGAAGCAAGAGTACTTAATTGATACCTTTGAATTCTGTGTACTTTAACCGATTCCCGCGAGAACTGTTTACAGGGTACTTCTTTCCATTCTTAAGTATTTTTCTGTGGGAGGCTTCAACAGGATCAATTCCAAGTTTGTCCGCCAGATTCAGCAGGTAGATAAATACATCAGCTATTTCTTCTTCAGCATTGATCATTGCCCTGTCTTCCAGAGTCTGGCTTTCCTCTTCAGTGAGCCACTGGAAGATCTCTGCAAGCTCTGCCGCCTCGATCAGAACAGATGTAGCCAGATTCTTTGGCGAGTGAAATTTTGCCCAGTCTCTTTCATCATTGAATTCCCGTATCTCAGCAAGCAGTTTTTCCAGCATGAGTTCCCCAAATCGGTTTGCGTTTACTATACTTTCCAGTACAGCAAAATACACCTTTTTGAGCAAAAGAGGAATACATCACTGGCGAAGGTGTATCATTTTTGTTAGTTTGCAAAATTGACACGAACAGGAAGGAAAAAAATGAACAAGCTTATTCTCATTCTACAGTGCATTCTTATTTCGGCCAGCTGTTCAGCAGAAGCTCCGCTGGAGAATTTATCATTCCCTGTGGAGGAAGCAATGGAAGAGTCATTTTCAAGATTTTACACATCGGTTGAATACACTTCAGCTCCTGGAATGGAAGAACTGGATCTGCCACTGGCAACAGAAGAAGTTATCAACCTTCTGCCGGTTCTTCTTCTTGCGGGCCTGTCTAATTCACCTGACATTCTTGTGGAGAACGGATTTGCAGTAGTTCCCATGGGCAACCCTACAGACAATCCTGTCAGGGCCTTTGAAAGCCTCGACCAAAGAGATCAGCCGATCTTTGTTTCAAGTGGTATTCCACTGCACATGCTGCACATATTCTTTGATCAGATCCTGCAACAGGTTGAAACTGATAACCTTTCCCCTGATCTGCTTGTTATCTGCAGGGAGTTGTATCAAAGTAATTTAAATAGGAACAATGATCTTAACGCAGCATTCTTTGCTGTTCCACTTGTGTTTCTGGATGATGAATTCTCCCCGCACAGTTCCATTGCAGAAAGAGTTAGCTCTGAGATATTACTGATGAGGGCTCATGGAGGATTTGATAACAGCCCGATATTCGGATACAAAGAAGACTATTCCCAGTATGTACCCAGAGGTCACTACACAGCCAGCCCCGAGCTGGAGAATTACTTCATGGCCATGATGTACATGGGCAGGATCACTTTCCTTCTAACAGGCGGCGATCCATACGGCTCTGATGAAAAATATCTGGTTTCAGAGGAAGCTGCCGAGGAAATGACACAAGCTGCGCTTCTCATCGTCTCGGATCTGAATACCATTGAATCCAACGGTGTTCCACTGAAGTACAAATGGCAGAGGATCTACGAGATCACTGCATTTTTCGCCGGTTTCGCTGATGACCTTTCCGCTTCCCATTACCAGGCCGCTGCAGAAGGTGTCTCAGGAGAGACTTTCAATTCAGAGAATCTGTATCAGCAGGACTTTTATCAGGATTTCAAGTTGTTTGTGGCAGAGAACTTTGCAGGGCCTGCAATTTACAGCGGCACAGGAGCTTCTGTTGTAATGCCTGACGCTTCCGGAGAGTTTCCCCCTGCTGAACTGCAGACACTGCTCTCTAAAACTACAGGTTTCCGCTTCTTCGGGCAGAGGTATACCCCGGACAGTGAGATGCTGGGAAAGTTTGTTTTTCCGAACATCACTCCAAATCCACAGGGGCACCAGAGATTTA
>JAGLDB010000302.1 GCA_023145935.1 Candidatus Sabulitectum sp.
GAAGAGCAGCAGGATTTATTGATACTGAACGAGGTGCTTGAAAGAAGCACATACAGGAAGGCTGACCGTTTATGAAAGACCTTGTACCTGGCTGGGTTGCTGCAATAACTGGTATTCTTCTGCTGACAACAGCACTTGTACTGGGGCTTCCTCCTGTTGCAGATGCCAGCGATGAAGAAACCCCTGCCGCCCGTGCATCTTCCCTTGAGCTGTTTTTTGATGTTTACGGCATTACCAGGTCATCCTATGTTGATACAGTTCAGAGCAGAGAGCTTGTAGAAGAGGCTCTTCAGGGAATGCTTCAGTCTCTCGACCCTAACAGCGTGCTTTTGACTCCCGAGGAACTTGAGAACCTGCAGATCCAACTGGAAGGATCTTTCGAAGGTGTGGGTATTACGCTTGGGCAGAGGGATAACTGGCTTACAGTTATATCTCCTCTCGAGGGTACTCCTGCGTACAGGGCGGGCATGAAGGCCGGCGATCGAATTATCGAGATCGATGGTGTATCTACAGAGGGTATTACAACAACGGAAGCCGTTTCCTTTATCAGGGGTCCCGGAGGAACTGTTGTTGACTTGACCGTTCAGAGACCGGGAATGGATGAGCCAATTGTTTTCCCCATTGAAAGGGATGTAATTGATTTTCCTTCAGTTTCTGCTGATTTCATGGTTCAGCCGGGCATTGGTTATGTAAGGCTTTCCAGATTCAGCGGGGAATCAGCCTCAGAGGTATACGATGCTATTACCGAACTACGCGACCAGGGTGCAGAGAAAATGATTCTGGATCTCCGTGGAAACTCCGGAGGGCTGATGCTTCCCTCAATTGATGTTGCGGATATTTTTCTTCCCGCCGGAGCGGTTGTAGTGACCACCAGAGGGCAGGCTGTTGGTGAATACACCTACAGAACCAGAAGAGGTGTTCTATACAGTGGTGAACTGGTTCTGCTTGTGGATGGCGGAAGCGCAAGTTCCTCGGAGATTCTTGCAGGTGCCCTGCAGGATCAGAATGCAGCCACACTGATCGGAACCAGAACTTTCGGAAAAGGATCAGTTCAGTCCCTCTCTGACCTTGGAGAGTACCCCGGGCTTGGCCATTACGGTGTTAAGCTGACCACTGCCAGGTACTACACTCCCAATGGGAACTGTATTGATAGAACTCTGCGAGAAGATTTTATGGAGTCGGATGCTGAAGAAACATGGGGGATTACACCGGACATTACCGTTGAGCCTGATTCCTTTGGCGTTGCTCTTGTTGCTGAACTCGAATTCGATGGGCATTTCTTTCATTTTGCTGTGGACTACACTTTGGAGAATGAGATAGCCCTTGATTTCTGGCCGGATGAAGCTCTTTTCCTGCAGTTTAGAGAGTATCTTGATTCTGAGGAGATAGAGTACACTGAAGAAGAATTTGCAGAGAGCTATCTTTATATAGAACGCGCTCTTCTTCGGGAGATCGCTCTGCGCGAGTGGCCCATGAGTCGCTACTATGAGGTAACTGCACCCCATGATGAAGCTATTGTTCGTGCGATAGAGTTTCTTACGGAAGGCCAGTAGCAATGGTAATCAAGTTTGGCACATCCGGGTGGCGTGGAGTTATTTCCAGAGAATTCACCTGGGAGCGGGCTATGGCTGTTGTGGACGCAATTGCAATAAGGCTTTCAGAAACCGGTCACAGCAGTATTGCAATTGGAGGAGACTGCCGCTTCCTGTCACCGGAACTTGCAGATGCCACTGCAGAGAGAATGGCGGGATACGGATTCAGGGCGTATGTATCAGAGAGAAGTGTACCTACACCAGTTCTGTCCCATGCATGCAGAAAGAACGAGCTCGGTGGAGTTATTAACTTTACTGCAAGCCATAATCCTCCTCTGTACAACGGCATCAAATTCAGTCCTTTCCATGGAGGACCTGCGGATGGCACGGATACTGCAAGGATTGAAGAGCTGATAGTTTCAGCTTCTGTCCCTGAGACCAGATCAGGGGGAGCTGTGGTGATAAGTGATTTCATAACACCCTACCTTGAAGATATCAATGAATTCATTAAAGTTGATACTTTCAAAAAGGCTGATTCTCTCAGGGTTGTTTACGACGCTTTCAGTGGTGCGGGCAGTGGTGTTCTTGATAAAAAACTAATTGAGCTTGGCGGGTCTGTCCGGGTTCTGAACGGCAAAAGGGATCCCCTTTTTGCCGGGCGTCAGCATCCGGAACCAAACGAGCAGTGTCTTCAAGGCCTATCGGAGAGCGTTCTAAGAAGTGGCGCGTCTCTGGGTGTGGCAACAGACGGTGATGCTGACCGGTTCGGAATTGTTGATGAGAACGGA
>JAGLDB010000303.1 GCA_023145935.1 Candidatus Sabulitectum sp.
TCGCTGAACTTAAGAAGTTCAAGGGGAAGATCGATCTTGAAATAGATATGGATGATTTGCGAAGTCGGAAATGCAGGTCTTAGTTGATAGTTCCGTTTGGATTGACTATTTCAAAGATTGCAGAAGATCTGAGAAACTTGATTACATTATTGATGAAAACATTGTTGTGACCAATGACTTGATTCTTGCAGAGCTTGTTCCTTTCTTGAGGATAAGAAACCAGCGCAAGATTGTAAGATTGATGGAAGCCATCGGAAAACTCAGCATGAATATCATTTGGGATGAGATTATCGAGTATCAGTATATGTGCTTGAAAAAAGGCGTTAACGGAATAGGATTGCCCGATCTGATTATTGCGCAGAATGCTAAGCAGCATCATGCTGAAATCTATACGCTTGATAGTCATTTTACGATGATGAAGAATGTCCTGGAACTGAAACTCACGATTTAACCTGATTGTGCAGAAGCTGGTTCAGGTAAATCCGGCATAGTGTTTGAATTGCCTGTATTTATTGTTTTCCCCTTGAGAGCATCTGAGTGGAAGTATCATCAATGACTTGAACGAGGCAGCAACCGGATGATGGCTTATCCGGGGTGAACAACTGCATGCTGTTCACATTGCTTAATCCAGGTCTGGTTGCGGCAATGG
The DNA here is from genome assembly GCA_023145935.1 of Candidatus Sabulitectum sp. Next base: position 650 of record JAGLDB010000303.1, read on the forward strand.
AAGGGTGTTTCGCTCAAACTCCGAGCCAGCGAATATCAGGTATGCATCGGGGTACAGTTTTAGTAGATCTTCGGTTGCTCGTTGAAGATCAGGATCTTCCAGCCAGTAGTATGGACCTGCGTAAACCAGCCAGCCCTCATATCCGGACAGTGACGGCCAGTCAGGAATCCATAGGATTCCAGTTTCAATATCCATTACCTGCTGTAACTCTGTTGCTTGATGTTCAGCTGATGCAGAGTCAGGGAGTACTTCACAGGAAAAAATCCAGCCCAGTGGCTCTCTGAATACAACCGTGTTCTCATTTATCTCTGGATAGCCTGCTTCTGAACCGGTGACATGTCCCGATTCATCAGTTCGAAGGAACCATGCACTCCCGGTTCCCTCCAGTGTTGTTGTTCCGCAGAGAATGAAACCTCCTCCGGGGATATGTCTGACTGACTCAATAACAGAGAATCCTGCGAATGTGTAGTTTCTCTTCCATTGCAGTTCTCCTGTGTGATCCAGCAGGGCAAGCCAGCCACTGTACTCATCATCTCCTGATTTTTCCAGCCCTGCAAGGGCAATCATTCCATCAGCCGTTACCTCAACACAGGTTGCTCTGTCTGTGCCCTGGAACTGGGAAGTGTAATTCCACAGAGGATTACCCCGATGATCCATTCTTGTGAGAAAGGCATCTGAATCTTCTGTTCTTCCGCAGATCAGGTGTCCGCCGTCCTCTGTGGCATCGACACTGGCTGTGTGCTGAATTTGAGTGCTTTCCGGTAATTTGATGTACTCCAATTGTCCTGTATTATCAATCCCTAGAATCCAGTTTTCTTGTCCATATCTATCTTTCACTATGGCAAGGAAACCGTCATCATTGTCCGCGGATAAGGCTTCGATATAGTATCCCTCATTAAGAAATTCCGACTGCCACAGCATGTTGCCAGCTTGATCGTACATAACAAAAAAGGCATCTGTATACATGTGACTGAAGGCAAGTAGGTATCCGCTGGTGGATCCTGCCAGACCTGGGGTGCAGTATACGTTATCGTCATTTTCTCCGAAAACCTGTTCCCAGACAATAACCCCGGTAGAGTCAACTTTTACCAGACACACATCAGTGTCACTTCCAGTGGCTCTTGGTTCACTGTGTCCGGAAATGAGGCACCCGCCATCCGTAGTGGGTAAAATGTATCCACCACTCTCGAAATCTCTGGAGCTGGTATTGCTTTCATAGAAGGGGCGTGACCAGAGAATGTTACCCTCGGCATCTGTTCTGATAAGCCACATGATGCCGAAGTAGGAGTTCTGACGGTCAATACATGAGATGTAATATCCGTTTTGTGCCGAAACGGCCTGCACGCCGCTGGCATCCGAGCCGGAATAGGTTCTTGAAAAGGTGAGATCTGCACTGGCGGAGGAAGGAAAGAACAGCATCATAACTGTAACAACTACCCCGAGAAAGAATTTATTTTTTAGTGGTATCATTTTGTCAGTCTCCTTCAGATTGCAGAAAATTACATATCCATAGGGACAATACTGCCCATGACCTTGGCTGGTCAATTCCAGCAAAAAATACCTCATTGCTGGACCGGGCTTAAAGGTGTATTTTCTTATTTGTATCGAAAAATCAGTGTTGGAAATAAGTCAAGGGAATTTTTCTTTTTACCGCCCTTTACAATCGAACC
>JAGLDB010000304.1 GCA_023145935.1 Candidatus Sabulitectum sp.
AAACACTTCAGGTCGTTGCCGCTGAACTCAAATCTGATGTCCACTCCCTGCAGTGGAAGAGGATGACACATGGGTATCAGTTCTGAGGTTTTCTTCACAGCCTGAATTCCTGCCACAATTGCAGTGTTAAGAACATTGCCTTTGGGAGAATTACCGCTGGCAAGAATCTTCATTACGGCATCTCCAAGTTTGATCACCCCTTCAGCCAGAGCAGTTCTTTGTGTTGGAAGCTTGCCTGAAACATCAACCATCCTGGCATATCCGTCTTCATTCAAATGCGTTAAATTCATTGGTAGACCCTCCATAACTCAATTCAGTCCTAGATTTCATCCCTTTATCAAAGGTGTTACATAGACGATCAAAAAGAAGATCAGCAGAATTGAAATTATAGTGCCGGCGATCCACAGCATTTTCTCACGCCTTTGCATTGTTTCCCCGGCTTCTGCACGCCCCCACGATATGGAAACCCATACCCTCTCATAAAAATAGTACATGACCATTCTCGTGGAATGGTGATAAACAACTATAAGCGTGGCAATAATTACTGCGGTGTTCCTGGAAGGAGGTACCAGAAGTACAATTATGTAAGCACCAATCCAGGTCCAGATCACACCAATGAACCTCCATAGAAGCGATTTTACTATTGTTCGTCGCTTTGACTCACTCTGATCCCCGGAGCGGGGCAAATTATTCCTCGGTTCTTTACGCTTTCTCATCCGCCTATCCTCCACATGCTCACCCCGCCACAGGCTCCATGGTGCGGTTTCTTTGCAACAAGACCGTGAACAGCACTGATTATCTCACCGTCTTCTCTGCCCGACCTGAGCATATCTCTAAGGTTAAGAGATTCTCCCCCGGCAAGGCAGGGCAGCAGTTCACCCTCTGCTGTGAGCCTGAGTCTTGTACAGTTCGCGCACATCCCACCCCCTACCGGAGCTATGATCCCAAACCGTACACCGGACACGGCCTCATACATGTTTGCAGTGCCTTCTGTTCCAGTGAATTCAGAAGACCCCAGATCCCTGCTGATCTCACGCAGGATGTCATCGTGGGGCACATGGCTGCATACTGAACCTGTCATGGGCATGTGTTCAATGAACCTCATGGTTGTACCCATATCCGTGGCCCATCTTACCATATCTGCAAGCTCTCCAGAGTTGACACCCTTCAGCACAACACAGTTCAGTTTTACCGGAGTGAGGTTGTTTTCTTTTGCCGACTCAATGGCTTTCTCAATCATATTCAGGGTAACATCACGCCTGGTAACTTCCCTGATCACCTCATCCTTCAAGCTGTCAATGCTGATGTTTACCCTGGAAAGCCCAACTGCTCCCAGCTCTGCTGCAAACTCTGGAAGCTGGATGCCGTTGGTGGTCATCACCGTTTCCGCCAGAGGCGAGATCCCTTTTACAATCGAAACGACACCACGACGAACAAGAGGCTCCCCCCCTGTGATTCTTATTTTTCTCAGACCAAGAGCCTGGTGTATCAATTCGGTAAGCTGCTGTATTTCCTCCAGCCTTAGAATAGAATCGTGACTGATATATGGAATACCCTCTTCGGGCATGCAGTAGATACACCTGAGATTACACCTGTCGGTAACAGACACTCTCAGATAATCAATTATTCTACCGAAACCGTCCTTCATTCCCAGCAGCTCTCTCCCCCGGCCCATGACATGAGATTAAATGGTACAGAAGATCCTGCTGTTACTCCGGTACTTTCAGCCGGAAGCCAGGCAATGCTGTTTGTTCCTCTGGTACTCATCAGGTCTCCGGAACCGGAAGTGGCGGGAACCCGCAGCAACCACTGGTCCCCGGTGTGTTCCGCAACCGTTCTGAAAAAGTACAGTCTTCCCGACTTCTTCCTGAGAGAACCTGAAAGCTTACCCGAAAGCTCTTCTCTGTGATATCTCTCATGGCCCGAAAAGAGTCTCAGACAGGCGAGAACGTACATTTCAAGACCTACAAGAACACTAACCGGGTTTCCTGGAAGTCCGAACATCATCTTCCCATGCTGATCTGTTGCAAAAGAAAACGGTTTACCGGGTTTTTGAGCAACTGTTCTGAAATGGAATTTAAAGCCGAGATCTTCAAGAACAGAAGGTACATAATCGTGCGTTCCCATGGAAACCCCGCCTGCGGTAACAAGAATATCCGACATGCTTAAAGCCTGTGCAGCAGCATTCTTCAGGGATTCAGGATCGTCAGCTGAATGGAAAACTTTCACTGCAGGAAAACCTGCCTGCGACAGAAATGAAGAGATAAGAACGCCATTGGCGTTACGAACCTGCCCGGGCTTTGGA
>JAGLDB010000305.1 GCA_023145935.1 Candidatus Sabulitectum sp.
ATCCATAACAAACTCCACTGGAAGAAAGTAGCTCCACATGGAAAGAGAAAGAAGAGCGATCCCTATCACACCCCACCAGATGTTCCCCATCATAACAGAAGCTGCGAAAGCAGAAACAAGCATAATTGCCACAAGCGCCACAGTTGCCCCTGGTCTTTCCTTCATAGGCCATGAAACCCATTCAAGAGTATCCTTACCTGCTGCCTCAGGTACATCTATATTATTGTTCAACTGGCTCCACCAGACAAAGATCTTTTACTGCCTTTACCTCATCCAGCCTGAGTACCGGTGTGTTTACCGGTGCGTCAGTCACAAGATGGGGCTTCGTATCTATCTCCTCCGCGATTGCGATCATCGCATCAATAAATGAATCAATGCTCTCCAGGCTCTCTGTTTCAGTGGGCTCTATCATAAGAGCTTCCTTGACAATAAGGGGAAAGTAGATAGTTGGAGCATGAAAACCGTAGTCAAGCAATCTCTTGGCAATATCCAGGGTTTTTACACCCTTTTGGGCCATTCCCGCCCCACTGGCCACAAACTCATGCATGCATGGGCCATCATCATTAGGGACATCGTAGTAAGGCTTGATCCTGGCCTTCATGTAGTTCGCATTTATCAATGCCACTTCGGAAACTTCCCGGAGACCCTTTGCGCCAAGAGTTCTAATGTACGCGTATGCTTTGTAAAGCACTCCTACATTGCCGTGAAAAGCAAGCAGTCTTCCGATAGATTTGCCTGTTTTATCTCTCAGTTTGTAACCGTCTTCGGTGTTCTCCACAGAGGAAGCGGGAAGAAATGGCTTGAGCAGCTCTGAACAACACACTGCGCCGGAACCCGGCCCGCCACCACCGTGAGGGGTACTGAAAGTCTTATGCAGATTGAGGTGACACACATCAAAGCCCATGTCACCAGGCCTTGCAATACCCAGCAAGGCGTTCATGTTGGCACCATCCATGTAATTCAGGCCGCCTGCATCGTGAACGATTTTTGTTATTTCTTCAATATTGCTTTCAAAAATACCCAGTGTATTGGGGTTTGTAAGCATGAAAGCACAGGTATTCTCTCCTGCCTTGCTGCGAAGATCCTCTACATCAACTCTGCCATTATGGTCAGAATTAACGCTGATGACTTTCAGCCCGGCAAGGGTACTTGTTGCGGGATTAGTACCGTGAGCAGAGTCAGGCATAAGAACTTCGTTACGATGCCCCTGTCCTCTTTCATCCTGCCATTTCTTAATAAGCATCAATCCGGCAAACTCGCCCTGGGCTCCTGCAGCCGGCTGAAGAGTGGAAGCTTCAAAACCGGTTATCTCGCAGAGAGATTCACCGAGTTTGTACATGATCTCAAGAGTTCCCTGCACTGATGAATCGCCTGACAGCGGATGTACCGCTGCAAGACCCTCGATCCTGGCCAGAAATTCATGTAACCTGGGATTGTATTTCATGGTACACGAACCCAGAGGATAAAGCCCCTTCTCTATGTTGAAGTTCATGGTGGAAAGGCGTACGAAATGGCGCATGGCCTGCCCCTCGGTAACCCGGGGAAGCCCTATGGGCTCTTTTCGCCCGAACTTGTCAGGAATAGCTGTCTCAGGTACATCAAGCAGAGGAAGCGCCACGCCCTTTCGACCTGGACTGCTGTAGTGAAATATGGTCTTTTCCATTACATAGCCCCCTTTATGTACAGCTGAAGAGCTTCTACAAATCCATCTATTTCCTGCTTCGTCCTCTTCTCGGTGGCTGTAAGCATCATTGCTCCTTCGCCAAGACCGGGAACAGGCAGCCCGGAAAGGTACCCCTTCCCCTCCAGAACTGAAGAGGCGCCTTCAGCAGAAGCAGGAATATTAATCACAAACTCTCTGCAGAAAGGTGTTTTGAAAACATCGGTTACACCGTGGATCTCCATGAGTTTCTCATGCATATAGTGAGACTTGTGCCAGCACTGTTTTGCCACTTCCGCGAACCCTTCTTCACCTGTAAGTGTAAGATAGATCACATTGGCCAGCGCCATCAGAGCCTGATTGGAGCATATGTTGCTGGTAGCCTTTGCTCTTTTTATATGCTGCTCACGGGTTTGAAGAGTTAGCACATAACCGGTATTACCAGCACGGTCTTCTGTTCTTCCAACAATTCTTCCAGGCATTTTCCGAAGAAGCTTTGTGTTTGTAGCCATGAATCCCACGTACGGGCCACCATAGCTCATGGCAATACCCATTGGCTGACCTTCTCCTACAACCACATCTGCTCCAAGTGCTCCCGGTGCTTCAATAACGCCAAGGGCAACAGGATCAGC
>JAGLDB010000306.1 GCA_023145935.1 Candidatus Sabulitectum sp.
CTGGCAGACAGAATTCGATTACTGGCTGCGGGGAACCGGCACTGCAGATATCAGGCTCTCGGACCTGAGATCAAGTCAGGATTCCACCACAGTGATACTTGGAGGATCCATTCCACACAATATGCTTGTTCCTGTTGTCTTTATCAGTGATTCCGATACTCTTGAAATGCTTGTAAGTATTCTTCCCGGAGAGGAAACTGTCATAGCAGTTGCAGGAATCTGGAACAGGGCAGTGGCCGACCCGTTCATGCGTCTTCCTGACTGTGCCCCGTGGAACAACTCTGCACCTGTGAATTTCAAACTTAAACCCCTGCTTCTGCCTGTACCGCAACCGGATCACTACAGTGTGTGGGCGCTGCCACTGCCGGGATATGCAGATGGTTCATGGAGAGTAAATGCCTTGTTCCTTGCAACTCCGCTTCCTGTGGAGGCTGGTGGTCCGTTTACTCTGGCATCGCATGTTTCTGTTCCATTCAGGGAGGGTTCATCGGCTGCTGTGGGATTATCTTTTTCTGCTCCGATTTCCCGTAGACGCGGAGAGGAAATCTTACTGAAGACACGATTCTTATCCGGTTACGGGATGAGCAGAATAAGTGCCCGGTTCCAGTTGAACAGCCGCGGACCTCTGGCCACAGATTCTCGCAGGATGTTTTCTCTCGGTGCAGAAATGCTCAGTATTTCTGATACAACTGTTTATGGGGGGGATAATGTTCAAACGGGAACCTCAATGGAGATACAGGCCGGTCTAAGATTATCGAAGCGTTCTTTTAACCGGTCATATACTGTGGGAGTTGAATCCTTTTTTGATCCCGGAATGGGGGACAATGCTTACGCAGGCTTAAGCATTGAAGCAGAGACAAGCCAGAGATTATCAGGAGGCTTTTCTGCTTCCACCAGGGTAAACGCAGAGGGAGTTACCGAAAAGGTTCCTGTTCAGCGAATGGTTCGTCCAGCCGGGGGACTCTTTCCTGAAAACTCCCTGGTGGGCGCCGTTCTTTCTCCGGACGGTGAACTTAGCGCCATTAGCCATTATTTCGTGCGCACAGGCCCGGCACTGCCCGGGTACTGGAACAGTATTCACAGGGGCAGAGTGGGGTTTTCCATCGAGCAGAGATTGAGTTCATTAGATATTCCAATAGGCATTTTTGCAGGGACAGGCTGGGTTGGAAGCAGCGTTGAAGAACTCACCAACGGCACGCTTCTCTCAAATGCGGGAATTCTTGTGAATGCCGGAATAGTAGAAGCCATTTTTCCCCTGTGGGTTTCGGGGCCGGTTGATGGAGAAGACAACTGGGAATTTCGCTGGCGGGTCAGAATTCTCTTTTAAAAGCCTTCACCTGTCCAGCTTACCCCGGCGTATATTCCGAAGTTCTCAAAATTGTTTAGTCCGATGTTTATTCCACCGTCGATTGTAATATCTTCTTTGAGCAGGTATTGGGCTCCAGCTCCCACTCTGAATGTATGGCTGGTTGAGCCGTTCATTCCTGCATATAGCAGAACATCCGAGGTCACAAAACTTGATCCACCAGCGGTGAAGTACATTACATCTGTAACTGCGCCGTCAAAAGGGTTTCTGCCACCGTTAAGAGCATATTCCGCAGACATGGAAAGTCGGAAATCCATGAATGTTGTGCTGGAAACTCCACCCAGAGCAAGTTCAGCTCCGTTGTCACGGTGTCTCTCGCCTGTGGGAAGAGTCAGTTTCCCGGTAAATTTCAAGGCAGTACCGCCTCTGGCTTTTTCATAAAGCCACCCTCCGGATAAAACGACATCTCCAATGGCAGAGCCGTCGTAAGCATTGTCCACAGGTATTACGGGAATTACAGCACCCACTTCAAAGTTTTCCTTAACTCCCCAGGATGCCCTCATGGGAACGCGTAGAATATATCCGTTATCTGTATCGATGAATTCTATGGTCGTACCGGCTCTGAGCAAACCAGTTTCCAGAACATCTGAGCAGGGAAGACCAGGCCATCCTGAAAGGCCTCCCGGGCCAATGGACCATGAAGCCGAAAACGCAACAACTGTTGCAACCATAAGTATCAGCACTGATTTTCTCATTATTCCTCCGGGCTTGGGCAGTTGTTATTTTCCTTTGTGAATGTATTATATGGGGAATATAGGCTAGGAGCTTGTCCGGGAATAGGCATTGAGCAGTAGCGCCTCACGGACGAGATAGAGAGCAACGGAGAAAATACCGGTGCGCGTCCTGGCGACAGCATAGAATGCATGCTGATTAGAGAAGAAAGCAACGGAGCCAGTAATTGAGGGCGTCCCGA
>JAGLDB010000307.1 GCA_023145935.1 Candidatus Sabulitectum sp.
TGAAAGACTTGATGACAGATTTCATCTGCTTGCCAGAAAAGAAGGGGACGATACACTGATCCAGTGGTACTGCACCGATCCGTCAACCTTTATCGCGGAAGAACATTCAAGATGCTCAAGTGTAACCTGCTTCTCTGCAACCCTGGAGCCAATGGAACACTTTGCAGCGGAACTGGGGCTGGGGAAAACAGACAGCCTCACAGCAAAAGCGGTAGGATGGCCGTTCCCGAAAGAGAATCTGAAGGTATGGGTAGATACAGGCATAAGTACCCTTTACAGATACAGGGATGAACAGACAAATTTGATTGTGGAAAGAATGCAGGGTGCAAGAAACAAAACTCCCGGCACCTGGATGGCCTTCTTCCCTTCATTCTCCTGGATGGAAAAGATCGCCCTTGCTGCGGAAGATTCCGGGCTGGAGATCATTTCGCAAAGAAGAAATATGACAGAGAATGACAGAGCTGAATTCGTGGAACTGATCAACAGCGGAGATCACCTGATCCTGGTGGTGGCAGGCGGTCTGTTTGCAGAGGGTGTGGACCTGAGTATTCCAGACCTGCAGGGCTGCTTTATTGCCGGGCCTTCCCTGCCGGCAGTTTCTCTAAGACAAAAACTTCTTCAGGAAAGATACCATGATACGAAAAGGGACGGCTTTCTTCACGCATTTGCCATTCCCGGAATAAACAGGGTGATTCAGGCTGCAGGCAGGCTTATAAGAAACAGTGAACAGAAGGCTGATCTGATCCTTCTGGGTGGCAGATTCATACGAAACCCGTACTTCAACCACCTTCCAGACCACTGGTTCCCATTGCGAGTGATCAGGTACGGAAGAGTTTCGCTGAAGCACAGAAACAGATAACTCTTCCCCTCCATTGACCGCTGCTCATGGTGCGGATATGATTATCCTTTATGGTATATCTAGTGTAAGGAGAAATCATGTTAACTATTATTGCTTTTACTAGTTTTCTCTTCCAGAATACAGTCAGCCCAGACGGGCCAATCCAGGGCTTTCCGGAGATTCCAATCACCGTGGTTGGTACCTGGCAGATTCCATATGCCGCAGATATACAGGATGTAAACTTCAACTGGAACTCGCCTACCCTGATTTTTCGCAGCAATGGTGAGGGAAAGATATTCCTGGCTGATCCATACAGTTGTGACTCTATCGGGGAAATAGATCTTCCACCAGGTTCAGATGGGTTTGGAGTGGCAATCAGTCCATCATCCGGAGAATATTACATAAACACAAATACATCAACTGCAATTCTCCACTCCGACGGCTCTGGAAGCTGGAGCGAACTCTCAAACCCTGCAGGAGCCCAGGGTGCCGGCCTGGACTTCAACTCAATAGGCTCGTGGGATCTGCTTCTTGAAGCCTCCAATACAACTCCCTGTCAATTTTATGAGATTGAAACAGATGGATCCGGCTACAACAGCTACAGCCTGTCTGGAGTGAATGGCGAAATAACCGGCTTCATGGGTCATGAGGTGATGACGGAATCCGGAGATTCTCCCTTTGCGCTTATACTCACCACAAGGCTGGGTCATGAATTTTTCTTCCTCTATGGAAGTGGTGAATCTTACACCCTGTACGGTCAGGAACCATGCCCTCTACCGGTTTCCGAATCCCTGGGACTTACATGGAGCCCGGATGGATATGTTTACTGGAGCCACAAGGGACTTGATCAGGAGTTTTACATAAGCAAACTGATGATTCCTGTTTTCGGAGCAATTGCAGGCGAGAATAATGCCTCCATTCTCAATACAGACGCACTGAGTCTGACTGAAAATCCATCAGCTGGTTCCGCTGTTTTGACAGTGGATCTTCCGATTCCAGAGCTGATAAGTCTTGAGATTTATGATATCTCTGGAAGACTGGTGGAAGTTCTACACAGCGGAGAGCTTGGTTCCGGTAAGAACATCTTCAGTTTCAGCGGTTCTCCGGGGATTTACCTTATTGTTCTAAACCAGCCCCATGACCAGGAAAGACTCAGGTTTGCCCTAACCAGGTAGATGCAGTTTACCGTAGAAGTGGTTGTTGAAAGTACCCTGTTCTGTACATCTTAGTGTACAGAACGAGAGGTTCGAGATGAGGATGGTTTCGTTTACTGGATAAAGAAAGAACGCTGCAGCAAATTCAGGGCTTTCCTGCAAGTATAGAGATTTATGACAGTTCCTCAATATCGTTCTTCCACGGAAACCTATCTATTTATCTTGCCCCACGACAATCAATCAGTTACAGTTTGGCATTCTTCTGGTATAAATGTAGATT
>JAGLDB010000308.1 GCA_023145935.1 Candidatus Sabulitectum sp.
GTCATTGAAGCCTTGGCATAAGTGAGTGGAAGACTACATGCAAATTTCATTGTCTCCTTGATCGTCTCCTCTGTATCACCTGGAAGACCTATCATAAAGAACCCAACAGTCTCAAGCCCGGCTTCATGTGCCATGTTTACTGCACTTCTTATCTGTTGATTGGATTGCTTCTTGTTAACTTTCTTAAGAACTACTTCAGATGCACTCTCAATGCCAAAGGACACCATATAGCATCCTGCCTCTTTAGCCAGACGAAAAAACTCACTGTCAACATCATGAATATTCACACCGGTGGGAAGCGCCCACGGTGCAGGAAATTCTTTCTTGATAAGAAGCCGGCAGATAACCTTGGCTCTTTCAATATCTGCAGTGAAATTATCATCTTTAATATGAATATCATTAAAACCCAGATCCAGCATCCTGAACATTTCATCAACCACACGCACTGGGCTCTTTCCTCTTACATTGTGTCCGAATATAGTTTGACTGCAGTATGTACAGAAGTAATTACACCCGCGATTAGTCTCCATGTACCCCACAGGATTCTTTCTCGATGCAATATGTGGTGACCTGTAATACTTCAAGTTGTACAACTGCCAGGCGGGCATTGGCAAATCATCCAGATCCATAATTGGAGCCCTTGGCTTTGTAACCACTAACTCATTGTTATGGAAAAAGGCAATGCCGTCAATTCCGTGAAGTTCGTTTCCAAGGCAAAGCTCCCGGAAAGTGTTTTCCCCCTCTCCTATTACAGCCACATCAAAATCACTTGTCTCCAGCACTTCCCCTGGAAGTGTAGTGGCATGAATTCCACCTGCAATAACCATGGCCTCAGGGCATTCCTCCCTTGCAGTGGCTGCCAGTGTAATTGCTTCCGAAACCAGAGGGGTGGTGAAGGTAATGCCCACAAAATCAGGCTGCCATTCTCTGAGAATATCTCTGTATGCATCCATGGGTCTGGCTTCTATCATAAGATCAGCCACCCGAACATCGTGGTTGTCTTCAAGCGCTGCACCTGCAAGAGCTCCCAAAGTAACAAAAGGTGCGGAAGTAATAGCAACTCTGATCTTACTGTCACTATAAACATCAATGGAAGATGGCGGATTAACCAGAAGAACTCGGGACAAGGTAATCTCCTTAAAAAGTGCCCCGGTATAACAATAATACCGGGGCATATATTAGTCAGCGATGAACAACGACCAGTCTGGTAACAGATGTCTCACCGTTGCATGTGGCCATGACCGGATAAATACCTGTTGGCAATTTCTCTCCTCTGACATCTGTCAAACTGAAAGGAATCGTAATATCCCCACCAGGCACAGAACCATTAAAAACAGTATTGAGCACTCTTCCTGTAAGATCATGAATCTGCAGAGTAAGGATCCCGGCAGATGGTATTCTGCAGGTAAATGCGGTGGAAGAAGCTGCCGGGTTGTTACCGGAGAGGCTTAATGACAATTTCTGAACTGTCTCCCCTTCTTCCACGGAAAGAGCCCCTGCTGCCCATATTTCCACATCATCAAGGTTCCACCCGCAATACTCCCACCCTGGATCGGTAGTACCCATTACCCAGCGGATCCAGATCGTTGCCTGAGTATCCGCATAGCTGGAAATGTCTATGATCCTGGAGCTCCAGTCACTATCTGTTATTTCTTCTTCACCATTCTCCCACACGGAAAACCATGTCTCTCCATCACTTGATATCTGTACAGACGCATGGTCAAATTCATTGCCCTCCACCCCGAGGAACCTCTTGAATCGCAGCTGTGTACCATAAAGATTGGAACAGTCAATTGATCCGGTTGTCAGGTGCATTTCTTCCATATTGGAGGTGTAATCACCATTAAGATTGTAACCGTATACATTGTCTCCGGTGAATCCGCTTGAAGGGTCAGGGTTGCCATGTGAGCCGCCCATTCCCTGGGGTACACCCCATGCCCATAAACCATCATTATCCCATCCCGGGTCAGAATTCATGTTCCAGCTGTAAATAAGACCGGCGTTTCCTACTATGAGAACAACGGTGCTGGTAACATTTCCCATTCCGGTAGTGACATTCACGAAATCCACATCAGCGGTGTAAACTCCAAAGGGCAGATCATCTGCCTCAGGTGTAATGGAAGCAGTAATATCAATTGTCTGACCTGGTGATATACTTCCGGAAAGTGAGCCGGTGAGCTCCAGCCAGTTCACTGATTCGGCATTTATGTCGTACTGAACAGATCCATCGCCCATGAATTCCAGCACCCATGTTTCAGAAGCAGGCGTAAA
>JAGLDB010000309.1 GCA_023145935.1 Candidatus Sabulitectum sp.
TCCTCTGCTTTCTTCAGACAGCTCGCTCCGCCTGCCTGGTTATCCATAACCAGGTAGAGAACTCCCAGGATACTGTAATACAGCAAGTCAATCTTTAAATGGTTCTCTTCTGCAAATTCAAGAGAATACTCAAGCCATTGAACTGCTGAATGAAATTTCTCTTTGAACATATCCAGAAGCCCCAGCAGATAATATGTCTCCAGGGTATCTTCTTTCATTTCAAGAGATTCAACAAATGACCTTCTCAGTTGAATAGTCTCCTCTGCTTCCAGGTAGGCACCTGAATAGAGCTGCGCTATGAAAACATCAGCCAGAGCAGTGATTTCTCTAAATTTGTTGGAAAGAACCTGCGATACCTTGAGATGAAACTGGGCATACTCCAGAGCTTTTTCAAAATCTCCCTTATAGCAAAACACTCTGCTGAGAGAACCCATTGCAACACTCTCACTTACACGGTAGCCCAGCTTCCTTGCAATAGCCAGAGCCTTTTCAAAGTAGTTTTCAGCCTGATCCAGATCCCCGGATCGCAAGGCAATATTCCCCAGATTGTGAATAGAAACACTTGCAATAAAGTCTTGTCCTGTCTGCTTTGCAAGTTCAGCCTGCGAAAGGTAGAACTCTCTTGCCTTTTCAGCTTCACCAACTTCATCAGCCAGAACACCCAGAGTGCCCATAACCATCGCCAGTGAGTGCTTGTCCCCAGCTCTCTCTGAGATGTTCCGCCACTGGTTAAGGTACCCTTCCGCCTTATCGAATTCACCTTTCCGAAGCCAGGAGCCACCAAGATTTGCGTAAACAGGCGCAAGAACAGTTTCATGGCTTCCGGAAAGAATGCTTTCCGCTTCCTCAAGCACTGAGATGGCTTGATCGAACCAGCCCTGCTGCATAAGAATTCTGCCCAGGGAGATTCTCATGCGACCACTGTGCTGCACCATATCGGAGCCATAATCGGCGATCTCAACTGAATTCCTGTAAATTTTAATTGCTTCCTTCCATCTGCCTACAACTTCCAGAACTGCTCCTTTTTTTCCCCTTGCACGCATTCCAGTATGCGCATCCTGAGAAAATCGCTCAAGTTCTGTGTAAAGGTGAATAGCAAGCTGATTCTGATGAGCAGATCTGCAGTAATCACCAGCAGTTTCCAGGTACTTCAGTGCTATTTCAGCGTAGTCTGCCTTTGCAGCATGCATGGCAAGAGAAACCAGGTGTTCCCCTTCAGGTTCAGAGTACAACTTAATGATTACATCTGCAGCCAGCCTATGTATGCCTCTTCTTGTACTGACAAGCAGCATTCGGTAAGAAGTCTGCCTTATAAGATCATGACGAAACACCAGTTTCCCCTGACGGGATATCTTCCATATTCCAAGGGAAAGACCCTTGGTTATTGAAGCTGAACGAACAGGCATCATGTGCCTGAGGATCTCGGGATCAAATTCCTGCCCCAGCACCGACGCTGCATTAACAGCTTCCCGCATTTCTTCTGACAGCCTATCAATTCGGCTTTCAAGCAGGGACCCCAATGAAGCCGGCAGAAGCAGTTCCATATTCTGCCAGGTGCTCCATGTGCCCTTCAATTGATCCTGCTGCACCATAGAACTAAGCTCTTCAAGATACAAGGGGTTACCGGAAGATCTTTTGTGCAGAGTCTTTGCAATTGAATCCATAACGGTGAATCCAGTATCAACTGACAATTTCTCAATGGTCTCCTGAACACTAAAAGGACCCAGATTAATTGAGCTGTCACTTCTAAGAAATTCAGGAAGTTGATCCTCGAGTCTGCATGTGGAAACTACTAAACCTCTGGCCGATTCCTGACGATCCAGAAACGATTCCAGAATGTGCAGGCTTTGAGGATCCATACTGTGAGGGTTATCCACCCCGATCATAAATCTGCCGGTTCTTGCAATGGAATCAAGAAGTACAGAAATGCTGTAGGTAAGATTCTCGTCAGAAACTGTCTTCCGGGAATCATCTGATAACCGGATCAGACAGCCTTCTGCCCACTTTAGTTCACTGAATAGATCTTCCAGCTCGACATTCTTCAACAGGTGGCTGAATAAGCGCTTAGAGACATACTTAAGAGCTTTCTTCCATGGAAAAAGATCTGTTGCAGACATGAGTTCATCCCCGGAAAGCACCAGTTTAAATACATCATGTCCGCAGCTGGCAATACAATCGTCAAGCAATCTGCTCTTCCCTATTCCCGGTTCACCAAAAACATTTACAGTAGTGAGTTTATCCTGGTGAAT